>DATECI010000110.1:0-3875 GCA_035286985.1 Gemmatimonadales bacterium | reverse complement strand
CGGCTCGGGGCCCCTGGGATGTGGTCTTCCACCTCGCCGCCGTTGCCTCGGGGAGTGAAGCCCGGAGCGATCCCGGCTTGGCTTGGGAGGTCAACGCGGCCGGGACGGCGCGTCTTGCCGAGGTCCTCGGCGCTCGGCGCGTCAGCGGCGGAGAAGACCCCCTGCTGTTCCTGGTATCCACCGGGGAAGTGTACGGCATGGGCGAGGAACGACCGCGCCGAGAGACCGACCTTCCGCGGCCCTGTTCCCCTTATGCGGCCAGCAAGCTCGGGGCGGAAGTTGCGGCGCTGGAGGTGGCCTGCCGGACCGGGCTCCGAGTCATCATCGCCCGGCCTTTTCCGCATACCGGCCCGGGTCAGGATATCCGCTTCGTGGTGCCGGCGCTGGCGGGCCGGCTGCTGGTAGCGAAGCGGCTCGCCGCCCCGGTCATCAAGACCGGCAACCTCGACGTGGTGCGCGACTTTCTCGATGTACGCGACATCGCAACGGCCTATCTGGCCCTGGCCGAGCGGGGGACTCCCGGTGCGATCTACAACATCGCTTCCGGCGAAGGCCACGGCATCGGGGAAATCCTCGAACGCCTGCAGCGATTGGCGGCCTGGACCGTGACTCCGGAGGCCGACGCCCGGCTCCTTCGTCGTTCGGACATCCCCCATCTGGTAGGAGATCCGGCCAAGGTTCGGGCCGCGACCGGCTGGCAGCCCGAGATCCCGCTCGACCAGAGCCTTCAGGACGTACTGAATGCCCAAGCGGACTGACCTGACTTCGATTCTCCTCATCGGCTCGGGTCCGATCATCATCGGCCAGGGAGCGGAGTTTGATTATTCGGGCACCCAGGCGGCGCGGGCGCTCCAGGAGGAGGGCTACCGGGTCATCCTGGTAAACTCCAATCCGGCAACCATCATGACCGATCCGGAGATGGCGGATCGGACCTACATCGAGCCGATCACCCCCGAGTGGGTGGAGAAGATCATTGCCCGGGAGCGCCCGGACGCCCTCCTGCCTACCATGGGCGGCCAGACCGCGCTCAACGTCGCGATGGCGCTGGCCAAGGCAGGCACCCTGACCCGCTACGGTGTCGAGCTGATCGGCGCCAACGAACGGGCCATCCGGATCGCCGAGGACCGCCAGGAGTTCGCTCGGGCCATGCAGCGAATCGGCCTGGCCACCCCCCCCGGCGTCACGGTGACCTCGGTGGAGGAAGGAGTGCGCGCGCTCGACCAGCTCGGCTATCCCGCGATCCTGCGGCCCTCCTACACCCTGGGAGGAACGGGGGGAGGAGTGGCCTACCACCGGGAGGAATTCGAGGAACGGCTCCGGCGCGGACTCGAGCTTTCCCCGGTGGGGTCGGTGCTGGTGGAGCGCAGCGTTCTGGGCTGGAAGGAGTTCGAGCTCGAGGTGATGCGCGACGGGGCCGACAACGTGGTGATCGTCTGCTCGATCGAGAACCTCGACCCGATGGGGGTCCACACCGGCGACTCTATCACGGTGGCCCCGGCAATGACGCTGTCCGACCGCGAATATCAGGTGATGCGTGACGCGGCCTGCCGGATCATCCGCGAGGTGGGGGTGGAAGCCGGCGGCTGCAACGTGCAATTCGCGGTGGATCCCGAGACCGGAGAGCAGCTGGTCATCGAGATGAACCCCCGGGTGTCCCGGTCGTCCGCGCTGGCCTCGAAAGCGACTGGGTTCCCGATCGCGCGGATCGGAGCCAAGCTGGCGGTCGGCTACCGGCTCGACGAGCTCCCCAATGACATCACCAAGACCACTCCCGCCTCGTTCGAGCCGGTGCTCGACTATGTAGTGGTCAAGATCCCGCGCTTCGCCTTCGAGAAATTTCCCGACGCGGACCCGTCCCTCACGACCCAGATGAAATCGGTGGGCGAGGTGATGGCGATCGGGCGCACCTTTAAGGAAGCGCTCCAGAAGGGCTTCCGCGGGCTCGAGACCGGCCGGGCCGGGTGGACGATCGGGGAGAGACTGGCGGATGATCGGCTGACTGGAGAATCGAGGGAGGCCCTGCTCGCCGCGATTCGCACCCCGACCCCGGAGCGGCTGTTCCAGATCAAGCGGGCCCTCCTCCGTGGCGTGGAGGTCCCGGCCATCGCGGCAGCCAGCCGGATCGACCCTTGGTTCCTAGCGCAGCTGGCGGAGCTGGTGGAGGCGGAGCGAGAGTGGTCGGCAAGCCGGTCTGTCGAGGAGTCGGCGAGGGTGGGTCCATCCGACGAAGCGACCGCGCTCCGCCGGATGAAGCGGTTGGGGTTCTCCGACCGCCAGCTGGCCGATCTCTCCGGCGTCCCCGAAACGGACCTTCGGGCCCGCCGCCACGCGCTGGGCATCCGGCCCGCTTACAAGATGGTGGATACCTGCGCCGGCGAGTTTCCCTCCGCGACCCCGTATCTCTACTCCTCCTACGACGAGGAGAACGAGATCGGCCCGCAGGGAGACCGCACGGTAGTCATTCTGGGCAGCGGCCCCAATCGGATCGGGCAGGGGATCGAGTTCGACTACTGCTGCGTCCGGGCCGCCCTGGCGTTCCGGCAGATGGGCTATCGCACGGTCATGGTGAACTCGAATCCGGAAACGGTCTCCACCGACTTTGACATCAGCGACGCGCTCTACTTCGAGCCGCTCACGCTGGAGGATGTACTCGAGATCGTCCAGCTGGAAACGCCGCTGGGGGTCGTGGTGCAGCTCGGTGGGCAGACTCCGCTGCGGCTGGCTCACGGGCTCGAGGCGGCCGGGGTGCCGATTCTGGGGACCTCGCCCGAGGCGATCGACGCGGCGGAGGACCGGGGCCGGTTCGAGGCGATCGCGCGGGAGCTCGGCATCGCGCAGCCTCCCAACGGCACCGCCCGGTCGCTGGCCGAAGCGGTCCACGAAGCCGAGCGGATCGGTTATCCGGTGCTGATTCGCCCGTCGTACGTCTTGGGCGGGCGCGCGATGCAGATCGTCTATGATGCCGACTCGCTGGCCGGGTTCTTTGCCGAAGCCGAGCGGGCGGCCCCCGGGCATCCGGTGCTCATCGACCGGTTTCTGGAGGACGCGTTCGAGGCGGATGTGGACGCGATCGCCGACGGACACCGATGCCTCATCGGCGGCGTCATGCAGCACATCGAGGCTGCCGGGATCCACTCCGGCGATTCCGCCTGCGTGCTGCCGCCGTACCTGGTAACCGAGGCCCAGGTGGACGAGATGCGGCGATGCACCCGCGCCTTTGGCGACCGGCTCGGCGTGATCGGTCTGCTCAACGTCCAGTACGCCATCAAGGACGGCGTGGTGTATGTCCTGGAGGTCAATCCCCGGGCGTCCCGCACGGTGCCGTTCGTATCCAAGGCCACAGGGGTGCCGCTCGCGACCATGGCCGCGGCGATCATGGTCGGCAAGCGGCTGGAAGATCTGGGCCTCGTCGACGATGCCGCGCCGCCCTATTTCGCGGTCAAGGAAGCGGTCTTTCCGTTCACCAAGCTCCCGGGGGTGGACCTCATTCTGGGTCCCGAGATGCGGTCTACCGGCGAGGTGATGGGAATCGCCGACAATTTCGCGATGGCTTTTGCCAAGGCGCAGGTGAGCGTGGATGGCGGGCTGCCCCTTTCGGGAAGCCTCTTTGTCTCGGTGCACGATCGGGACAAGCCGACCGTGGCGCCGATCGCCCGCCGCTTCCACGCCCTGGGGTTCCGGGTGGTGGCAACCGAAGGGACCGCCCGTTATCTGGGCCAGCTGGGCATTCCGGTGGAGACGGTGCGCAAGGTGCACGAGGGCCAGCCCAACGTGGTCGACCTCATCGTGTCGGGCCAGGTGCAGTTGCTGGTCAACACTCCGCTCGGCAAGCTGACCCAGCGGGACGACTACATTCTTCGGCAGGCCGCGCTGGT
>DATECI010000109.1:0-3633 GCA_035286985.1 Gemmatimonadales bacterium | reverse complement strand
TAAGCCACCACCAGCCGGCCCAACTCCTGCCCCCCTGCCCCGAGCCCCTCGATCGCGGCCATGAGCTGGCGGCGGACCACCGCCTCGGTCTCCCCCCGCTCGCGTTGCTCCAGCTGCTCCCCCACGCATAACACGGGGATCAGGTCGCTCCGGAGCGCGGCCCGGAGCTTCCGGGCCGTGTCCGGCTCCGTCTCCCCGAAAACGTGCCTCCGCTCGGAGTGGCCGATGAGGGCCGCCGCGGCCCCGGCGGCGCGGGCCAGCGGACCGGAGATCGCCCCGGTAAACGCCCCCTTCGGCTCCCAGTGAATGTCCTGGGCCCCGACCAGGGTCCCCGGCAGGTCGCGGAAGGCCTCTGCCGCCGCCTCCAGGCTCACCGCCGGCGGGAAGAACCAGGTCTCCCGATCGTCACGGGGAGTGAACCGCTCCCGGAACCGGGCGGCGTAGACCCGGGCCTCGACCGGTCCGAGATGCATTTTCCAGTTGGCGGCAAAGAGCAGGCGGCGCTTCACGCGTCGTCCAGCGCGGCGACGCCGGGCAGGGTCTTCCCCTCGAGGAATTCCAGCGCTGCGCCGCCGCCGGTCGAGACGTGGGTCATCCGATCGGCCAGGCCGAGTGCGGCTACTGCGGCGGCAGAATCGCCCCCGCCGACAATGGTGACCGAGCCCCGCCCGGTCGCCTGGGCCATGGCGTGCGCGATGCTGCGGGTTCCGGCATCGAACGGAGGCGTCTCGAAAACCCCCATGGGACCGTTCCAGAGGACGGTCCCGGCCTCCAGAATCCGCTCGGAGTAATCCCGGGCGGTGCCGGGATCGATGTCATAGACCCCGAACCCCCCCGGAATCCGGTTCCGCGGCACGGTGAGCGCGGTGACCGCTTCGAGGAGATCGGGGGCAACCACGCAGCCCCGGGGCAGAACCAGCTTGTCTCCCGCCTTGTCCATCAACCCGCGGGCCAGGTCGAGCTTGTCGTCCTCAACCAGCGACTTTCCCACCTCGAGCCCCATGGCCTTGAAGAAGGTGCAGGCCATCGCGCCGCCGATCAGGATCCGGTCCACCCGGGGCAGCAAGTTCTCGATCAGGTCGATCTTGCCACTCACCTTGGCACCGCCCAGAACCGCGAGGAAGGGTCGCTTTGGGTTTTCGAGCGCCGCGCCCAGGTACCGAAGCTCTTTCTCGAGCAGATAACCCGCTACGGCGGGCTTGAGCAGGTGGGCCACCGCCTCGGTGCTGGCGTGGGCGCGGTGGGCCGAGCCGAACGCGTCATCCACGTAGAAATCGCCCAGCGCCGCAAACCGGCGCGCCAGCTCGGCGTCATTGGCCTCCTCGCCCGGGAAGAAACGGGTGTTCTCGGCCAGGGCCACGCTGCCCCGCGGCATTCGCCTGGTGAACGCGACGGCCGCCTCCGAGTCAGGCTCCCCAATGAACCCAACCGGCGCGCCGAGGAGCTTTTCGAGGGGCCGCAGCAACGGTTTGAGCGAGTACTTGGGATCGGGGCCGCCCTTGGGACGGCCCAGGTGGGACACCAGGATGACTCGGGCGCCCTTCTCCCGGAGATACTTGATGGTGGGAAGCGAGGCCCGGATCCGGGTATCGTCGCTCACCGCCCCCTCCTTGAGGGGCACGTTGAAGTCCACCCGGACAAGCGCCCGCTGGCCGTCGAGACGGGAACCGTCGAGCGAGGCCAGGGTTCGCTTCATCCGTCCCGGATTCCCAGGTAGCGGAGGAGATCGAGACAGCGCGCCGAGTAGCCCATTTCGTTGTCATACCAGCTCGACACGTGGACCAGGGTCCCACCGATCACGTTGGTAAGCTGCGCATCCACGGTGCTGGACATGAGATTGCCGATGAAATCGGCCGAGACGAGCGGCTCGTCGCTCACGTCGAGCACTCCCTTGAGGGGGCCCTGCGCCGCCTTGCGGAAGGCGTCGTTCACTTCCTCGGTGGTGGTGGGTTTCTCGACTACGCAGGTGAGGTCCATCATCGAGACATCCGACACCGGGACCCGGAACGCGACGCCGTCGAGCCGTCCTTTCAGCTCGGGAATGACCGCCGAGGTCGCCCGGGCCGCACCGGTGGTGGTGGGGATGATGGAGAGGGCAGCCGCGCGAGCCCGGCGGAGGTCCTTGTGGGGAAAGTCGAGGATCACCTGGTCGTTGGTGTAGGCGTGAATGGTGGTCATGAATCCATGGGCCAGACCGAACGCTTCCCGGACCACGTGGACCACGGGGACGAGTCCGTTGGTGGTGCAACTCGCGTTGGAGAGCACGTGGTGCCGGTCGGGGTCGTAGGCGGTGTGGTTAACGCCGTAGACCACAGTCAGGTCATCACCCTTCGCGGGGGCGGAGATCACGACCTTGCGGGCACCGGCGGCGAGGTGCTTCGCGGCGCTTTCCCGATCGGTAAAGCGGCCGGTGCACTCGAGCACGAAGTCCACCTGGAGCTGTTTCCAGGGGAGCGCGGCCGGGTCCTTTTCCGAGAGCACCTTGAGGGTTTTCCCGTCCACGTGAATGCCGTCGGGGCCGGCTTCGACGGTTCCGGGAAAGCGACCGTGCACCGAGTCGTACTTCAGAAGATGGGCAAGGGTCTTGGTATCGGTCAGGTCGTTGACCGCGACGAACTCGAGGTCGCCTGCCCCGGACCGGGCGGCGGCCCTCAGCACGTTCCGTCCGATCCGTCCGAATCCGTTGATCGCGATCCGCTTGGCCATGAGGGCTCCGAGAGCTCAGCGTGAAGACAAGGTGCCGGTGGCGTCCGCGAGGGGGCGCACAGCCCGGGCAAAGGTCACACCGGTTACCGTTCGCGCGCCGGCCTCGAGCAGGGCCGCGGCCGCTTCGGCGAGCGTGGCGCCAGTGGTGAAGACATCGTCCACCAACACGGCATGCCGCGGGGGTCGACCGGGCGCCTCGAAAGCGCCCGCCAGATTCGCGCGCCGCGCCTCCGGGGTAAGCGCGGTCTGGGTTGCCGTGTCCCGCCGCCGCCGAAGGGCTTCCGCCACGGGCACGCCGAGCCGCTCACCCAACGCCTCGGCGAGCACGGCGCTCTGATTATAACCCCGGTGCCGGTACCGGGCAGCGCTCAGCGGGATGGGGACAAGGGTCAGGTGGTCGGGCGGCCCGGCGGCCAAGCGCTCGGTTCCTAACGCGGTGATTCGCTTGGCCATCGTGTCGGCCAGCGGCTCGGCCAGCCGCCGCCAGCCCTCATACTTCAGCAGATGGATCGCCCGGCGGGCGGTGTCGTCGAGCCATACCGCGCTCTCAACCCCTCCGAAGGCTTTCGGCCATTCGGCGCACAAGCGGCAGGGGATACCGGGTGCGAGCGGCTGGCCACAGCTTCGACACTGAGGATACGGGAGGGGAGCGAAGCGGTTGGTGCAGGGGGCGCACAGAAGGGGGTCATGGTCCGGGGGCGCTTGGGCGGGGTTCCCTTCGGGCGCCGACGGCGCGACTCGGCAGCAACGCGCCTCGCGGGCAACCCGCTCCGCGGCGCCTAACGCGCCCTGCGGGAACCCCGTCCTGCGCGCCCTGACGGTCTCTCCGCAGATCAGGCAGCTGCCCGGCAGGAGCCAGCGCTCGGCCCGCTCGAGCGTAGCGCGGAGCTCACTCCAGCGCGGCACGGACGGCGGCACGCATTACCT
>DATECI010000108.1:0-2581 GCA_035286985.1 Gemmatimonadales bacterium | reverse complement strand
CGGTCGAGAATACGCCGGGCAGGTTGGGCACCACCTGATGCAGGACGAGGACTAGGACGCCGAGCGCCGCATAGTAGATGACAATCCGGGTGACCTGCTGCCGGTCGAACCAGGCGAGGAAGCTTCCACCCTTCTCCATCGCGGGCCTCTGGTCGGGGGGGTGCCCCGCAAAGGTCCACCGTCAACGGTCAACAGTCAACGGTGAGCGGTTTCTCCCAGGAAGACGATCGCGCTCCCCCGCGGCGCCCCGCCCGTTCTCGGGCCCCCAACGCGGCGGCCCGTTGCTGCGTACCTCGATGGTACCTACCTCACACCCGGAGACTGTATGTCTGGACGTATCCTGACCGTGGCCACCCTCCTGACGACCCTGACTGTGCAGTCGGCCGTCGGCCAGGCCAAGCCGAATTTCGCGGGAACCTGGAAAATGAACACCGAGAAGAGCGATCCCATGGGCGGCGGGGGTGGAATGGGGGGCGGGATGGGCGGCGGTGGCATGATGGCTCCCCTCGTCATCACCCAGACCGCCACGGAGCTGGTTGAGGAGCGAACCATGGGAGATCAGATCCGCAAGTCGGTGTATTACCTGGACGGCCGGGAGAGCACCAATCCCGGCATGCGGGGAGGCGAAAGCAAGAGCAAGGCGAGCTGGGACGGGAATGCTCTGGTGATCGAAACAACCTCGATGATGGGCGAGAACACCATCACCACCAAGAGCGTCCGTACCCTCAGCGAGGATGGGAAGGCGATGACTGTTGTCACGACCCGTCCGGGCCCCAGCGGAGAGACGACGACTCGGAAGACGGTGTACGACAAGCAGTAGAGAGCCACTGGTCGGATTTGAACCGACGACCGCTCGATTACGAATCGAGAGCTCTACCCCTGAGCTACAGTGGCAACAAGGAGGGCTATCGGCTATCGGCTATCGGCTAACGAGACAGCTGATAGCCGATAACCGCCGTTTCCCAATGCCCTGGCGCGGACTCGAACCGCGACGCCTTTCGGCACTACCCCCTCAAGATAGCGTGTCTACCAGTTTCACCACCAGGGCGCGACTGCGGGCAACAGTATAGCTGAGAATGGGTTACGGGTCAACGGAAGCCGATCTTCAACCGTCGGTAACTTGCCCGGGTACCGGGCACGGTGCAGAATGCAGAGTCCTTCGAGAAAGCCGAAATGACCGCGAAATCCCGCCTGAGCTCCGGACCTCTCCTCGCGGTTATTGCGGCCTTCACCGCCCCGTCAGCTATCGCCGCTCAGGTCCCCGATACCACTCGGGCAGACACCACCCGGATCCAGGAGCTCGAGGTGAGGGCCATAGCTCCGGTACTGACCGTGGGTGGCGCGAGCGGACTCCGGGTTCGGATCGACTCCCTCCCGCTTCCCTCCGCCCCCACGCTCGAGCAGGTGTTACGGCAGCTGCCGGCCCTTCACGTGCGGCGCAACAGCCGGGGCGAAGCCGAGCTCTCCGTCCGCGGCTCGGACTCTCGGCAAGTGGCGGTGCTGGTGGACGGCGTACCGATCAATCTCGCGTGGGATGCTCGGGCCGACGTCTCGGTGATTCCGGCCGCCGGTCTTCAGGAGGTGCGATTCGTCCGGGGACTCTCTTCGATGCTCTACGGACCCAACACGCTGGGAGGGATCGTGGAGATCAGCGTGGGGCACTCCTCCTATCGGCCCACCGCGGCGACTGCCGAGCTGTCGTCAGGGCTCGACCACTTGGGCGGGTTTGGCGCTGCTGCAAGCGCGTCGGTTCCCCTCATCCGCGGATCGGCTCACTGGCTCGTTCGCGGGGGCTTGAGCTACCGCGACACTCCCGGGTTTCCCCTGGCCCGCGGCATCACCGAGCCGCTTCCGACCGACAACAATCTCCGAGCCAATACCGATTCGAGGAGCATCAACGGGTTCACCGCACTCCGGTACGAGGGCGCCGGCGGGGAATGGCTGTCGTTCTCGGGGTCTTCCTTTCGGGCCGAGCGGGGCATTGCGGCCGAGCTTGGCTATGATAACACCCGCTTCTGGCGGTATCCGCACCTGTCCCGGACGGTTGCCGTGCTTTCCGGAGGGACGGGCGATCGGCAGTCTCCTTTCGGGGGCCGGGGCGATCTCGAGGCCCGTTTCGGACTGGACCGGGGCCGCACCGAGATCGATACCTATACCTCACGCACCTACTCCGAGCTTGCCGGTTTCGAAGACGGCAACGACCGGACCCTCACGTTCCGGCTCCTCGGCGACCAGACCCTGGGAAGCCGGGCTGATCTTCGCGCGGCCTTCACCGTAGCGGACATCCGGCACCACGAGTTCGTGCCGGCCGCCTCTCCCCCCCCCTCGAGCCCTGACCATGCCGTCGAAGCGCGCTACCGCCAGCGGCTGTTCAGCCTGGGCGCCGAGTCCATCTGGCGGGTGCTGGAGAATCGGGGAAAGCTCAATGTTCTCCGGCTGAGCGTGGGGGGGGCGTACGATGTGGGTCAGACTCCCGAAACCGGCGGTCGCGAACCGGGACAGCCAACGGTATCGGAGTGGGGCGCTCGTCTTGGCCTGACCGCCGTCCTGCTGGATGGATACCTTCTCGCCCATGGCGGGG
>DATECI010000107.1:0-9099 GCA_035286985.1 Gemmatimonadales bacterium | reverse complement strand
CCGGGATCAGCTCCCGCCGACGATTCGCGGGGCTTGGCGCATTGCGGTCGGTCGACTCCAAGAATCTATCCGAATCCAGGCCATGGGTGCGGGGCCGTCGCCTTGCCACCGTCGAATACACTGGGCCAGGCTGGAGGATCCAAGGTCTTTCGGCTAGCTTTCCAGAAGGAGAAGGGGAGTAGCTCGTCCGCCGGATGGCGGACCGCGCAATCGTCAACACTGCCGGCCCAGGCCGGCCCGGTTCGCGGGGCTGCGGAGACCACTTCTCCGCTTCAGAGCGAGACCTTCGTCAGCCGCCGGTGGAAGGCGGAGACGAAGGCTCGCTTTTTCGTTGGGAGGGTTGCGATGGCCAATAACACCAAGACGTTCGTTCTCATGGCGGGCCTCCTGGCCGCATTCCTGGTGCTGGGCCAATGGCTTGGGGGCAGCCAGGGAATGGCGCTGGCCCTGTTGCTGGGCGGGCTCCTGAACTTCACCATGTACTACTTCTCCGATCGGCTGGTGCTCCGGATGTACGGGGCCAAGCTGGTGCGCCGGGAAGAGGCGCCCGTCCTCTACGACCTGGTGGACCGGCTGCGCCAGCGGGCCGGCCTGCCGATGCCTGCCGTGGCGATCGCGCGCCAGGAGCAGCCCAATGCGTTTGCCACCGGCCGCAATCCCGCCCACGCCGTGGTCGCGGTAACCGACGGCCTCCTCGAGCGGCTGCCGCCGGAGGAGATCGAAGCCGTCATTGCCCACGAGCTGGCCCACATCAAGAATCGGGATATGCTGATCATGACCGTCGCGGCCGGACTGGCCGCGGCCATCGGGTTCCTGCCCCGGCTCATCTTCTTCGGCGGCGGCCGCGACGATCATCATCCTAACCCGGCAATCGGACTGGTGCTGATGCTGCTGGCGCCGATCGGCGCGATGATCATCCAGATGGCGGTTTCGCGCCGGCGCGAGTTCGAAGCCGACCGGGTGGGGGCCCAGATTCTGGGCCGGCCCGAGCCCCTGGCCACCGCGCTGCAGCGGCTCGATGCCCTGGCCCACCGGATTCCGATGGACATCGTCCCCGCTGCGGCACCCCTGGCTCAGGTCAACCCCTTGGCCGCGCACGGGGGCGGATTCGCGTCCCTCTTCAGTACCCATCCGCCGACCGCCCAGCGGGTCGAGGCGCTCCTCGCACTGCGGGTCACCGGCTGAGTGTCACCCGCCTCGCACGACCCGTGGGTCTGGCTCGGGTTGACCGGGGTCGTGCTCGGGCTCCTGGCCCTGGACCTCGGCGTGCTGAACCGCAAGAGCCACCAGCTCTCGGTCCGGGAGGCGAGCCTGTGGAGCGCCGGGCTGGTGGTGCTGGCTCTCGCCTTCGGCCTGTTCGTCTGGTTCGAGGTCGGGCGGCAGAGCGCCCTGGAGTACTACACCGGCTACCTGATCGAGCTGTCGCTCAGCGTCGACAACCTCTTCGTCTTTCTCCTGATCTTCCAGTATTTCGCGGTGCCCGCAGAGCTCCAGCCGCGGGTGCTCAAGTGGGGCATCATCGGGGCCATCGTGATGCGGGGCATCATGATCGCGCTGGGGTCGCTGCTCCTGGCCCGGTTTCACTGGATCACCTACGTCTTCGGCGGGATCATCGTCATCACCGGAATCCGCTTCCTCCGCATCGGCGCGGGGATCCGGCTGGAACCCGAGCAGAATCCGGCCGTGCGGCTGGCCCGCAAGCTCGTCCCGTTCACCCCGGCCTACGAGGCCGACCATTTCTTCGTCCGCAGCCGGGAGCGGGGCTGGCTGGCGACCCCACTGCTGCTCGTGATTCTCATAGTCGAGTGGAGCGATCTGGTATTCGCAATTGACAGCATCCCGGCCATCTTCGCAATCACCCGGGACCCCTTCATCGTCTACAGCTCCAACGTCTTCGCGATCCTCGGGCTGCGGGCCCTCTACTTCGTGCTGGCCAGCGCCATGGACCGGTTCGTCTATCTCAAGCCCGCGGTCGCCGCCATCCTGGTGTTCGTGGGGCTCAAGATGGTGTCCGCCGCATGGATCCGCGTCTCCACCGAAATCTCCCTGGGCGTGGTGATCGGACTGCTGGCGCTGGGGGTCCTGATTTCACTCCGCAAGACCCGCGAGCCGCAGCCGGTCACCGAACCGCGATAACCTCCCAGCCCACTCGGCTTGTGCCGGGCTGGAGCGGCTCCTACCTTCGCCCCGACCCGAGCCGGAAGGCCCGATGCGAAGCCACACCCACTACCTCTGGTTTGAAACCCGCAAGCGGCACGAGATCATCGACATCACCGACGAGGTTGAATCCCAGCTCGCCGGGAGCGGCATCGGCGAGGGATTCGCGCTGGTTTCCGCGATGCATATCTCGGCATCGGTCTTTGTGAATGACCACGAATCCGGGCTGTGGCACGACATCCTCGGCTGGCTCGAAGGCAGCGTCGCCCCGTGGGACCCGCAGCGGTACCGCCACAATGACACCGGAGAAGACAACGCCGCGGCTCATTTGTGGAGTCTCACTGTGGGACACGAAGTCGTCGTTCCTGTCACAAAGGGCAAGCTCGACTTGGGGACCTGGCAGCGGATCTTCTATGGCGAATGGGATGGCCAACGCCGGAAGCGGGTCATCATCAAGATTATGGGAGACTGAGCCGTGTCGCTTCGACACGTGCCCCCGTCCTCCCAGGGGGTCAACCCGACACGGCCGGTTCCGGACCCCCGGCCGGACTCCTTGCCCCACAACAAGTTGGCTCGTCCCTCGTCCGGCACGGGCCGTGCACCTTACGCTCCGGTCATGTCCAACCGCGTCATCCTGCTCGCCGGTGCCCTCGCGCTCCTCGGCTGTGGCGCCCCAACTGCTCCCACCCCCCAGGATGAGCTGGTCCAGGCCCGGGCCCGGTGGGAGGAGCAGAAGCTCGAATCGTACCGCTTCGAGCTCACTCGGAGCTGCTATTGCGTGTTGGGCGGACGCTCGATGACGGTCACCGTGGAGCAGGATGAGGTGGCCGCCGCGGAGTATACCGACTCCGGAGCCGCGATCGAGCGCGAGCTCTTGAGCTATGTCCCGACTGTTCCCGATCTCTTCGACCTGATCGCCGACGGGTTGAGCCGTCCGATGGCCCGCTTCGTCGCCAGCTACGACCCGGTGGCCGGATATCCCACCCGGATCCAGCTCGATTATTCCGCCGCGGCCGTGGATGACGAAATGACCATCGTGGTTCGGAACCTCGTGGCGCTGCGAGAGGTGTCCCGATGAAACGCCTGACCGTCGTGATGGGCCTCCTGGCCGCGGCTTGCTCCCTCCTCACCTCGGAGAGCCAGGACCCCCCGCCGCTCCTGACCTCCCTGCCCCGCAGCCTGTCGCCCACCGAAGCGGATCTCGTCGCCGCGGGCAACGGATTCGGTTTCGATCTGCTGCGGCGGGCGCGCGGGACCGGGGCCGACAGCAACATCTTTCTCTCCCCGATCAGCGCCACCATGGCGCTTGGCATGACCTTGAACGGGGCAGCCGGTCTCACCCTGGATTCCATGCGGGTTGCGCTCCACCTGGGCATCGCTTCCCAGAGTGAGGTGAACGCGGGCTTCCGCAGCCTGATCGATCTCCTCCGGAGTCTGGATTCGACCAGCGAATTCCGGATTGCCAACTCGATCTGGGCTACCATCGGAATTCCCTGGCGGCCCGAGTTTCTCGACGCGGGCCGCACCTCGTTCGATGCCGAGATCCGCTCGCTCGATCTTCAAGCCCCGGCCACGCCAGGAATCATCAACGACTGGGTCAAGGAAAAGACCAATGGAAAGATTCCCACCATCCTCGACCAGATCAGCAGCGACGAAGTGATGTTCCTCATCAATGCGATCTACTTCAAGGGCCAGTGGCGGCTCGGCTTCGATCCCAAACGCACCGCGCCGGGAACGTTCCAACCTGCCCTGGGGCCGGTTCAAACCGTCCCGATGATGAGCCTGGAGCCCGACACCCTGCGCTACGGAGCTGCCCCCGGCGTCGAGCTGGTCGAGCTCCTGTACGGCAACGGCGCCTTCGCGATGACGATCGTCCTGCCCCAGCCGGGAAGGACCCTCGCCGACCTGACCGAGGGTCTGGATGCCGCCCGCTGGGCCGAGTGGACCGCTGGCCTCGGGAAGACGAAGCTCGGGCTCGTGCTTCCCAAGTTTCGGCTCGAATACAAGCGGGAGCTCAAGGACGACCTCTCCGCCCTCGGCATGCGCCGCGCGTTCGACCCCGAGCTTGCGGATTTCAGCGGCATGGCCGACGTCAGCCAGCTCGGCGGAAATCTCTTCCTGACCCGGGTGACCCAGAAGACCTTCGTGGACGTGAACGAGGAGGGAACCGAGGCGGCTGCCGCTACCTCGGTCGGCGTCGGAGTCACTTCAGCCCCCGCCATGTTCGTGGTGAACCGGCCGTTCCTGTTCGCCATTCGGGAGCGGTTCTCGGGGACGGTGTTGTTCTTAGGTCAGATCACCCGGATACCGTAGAGACCTCACACCGACTCCGCGGCAACGCTCGTCGCCACCACTCGATTCCGCCCCAGTGCCTTTGCCTGAAAGAGCCGGGCGTCGGCGATGTGAATCAGGTCCTCGGGGTTATCTCCGTCCGTGGGCCAGGAGGCGACCCCGGCACTCACGGTGACCCGCGCCTTCTCCTCTCGTTTGGGAATCTGAATCGGCTCGTTCTCGACCGCATCGCGAATCTGCTCCAGTCGCTTGCTGGCCTGGGGGAGAGTGGTTTTGGGCATGACCAGGACGATTTCCTCTCCCCCATACCGGGCCACCAAATCGCTGCGCCGCACCGAGCGCCGGATGACTGCGGCTAAGGTCCGGAGGGCCTCGTCGCCCGCGGCATGGCCGTACCGGTCGTTGAACATCTTGAACTTGTCCAGATCGAGCATCGCCGTCGCGAAGGAGCCTCCATACCGCTTGGAGCGCCGGACCTCGGCGGCAAGGAATTCGTCGAAGGTCGCCCGGTTGAAAAGCCCGGTAAGCCCATCGTAGCTGGAGAGCCGGCGCTGGCCTCGAAGCCGGAGCACCACCACGGCGCAGAGCACGCTGAAGAGTCCCAGCACGATAGTCCGGGCCACCTGGTCGCTCCAATCGAACCGCCCGTAAGTCCAGGGCGCGTAGCTCGTCGAGTCGAGGTCGTGGCCCAGCGCCGCCCAGAGCACGATGGCGGCGTACTCCAGCATCGCGGCCGCCCCCGCGATCACCGAGACCCGGACATCGTACCGAAGGCAGGTGGCCCCGATGGCCAGGAAATAGATTTCGAAGGCGATCTTGTTGTTGACCGCCTGGTGCGGGTCCCCCAGAATGCTGAAGCCAAGGAGCGCCGAGCTCACCAGGGCCACGTCGAGGAGGCTGGTGGCAATCGGCACCCACGGCTTCCGGTGGACCCGCGCGGCGAGCAGGTTTGCCCCGGAGGCGAGCAGCACGGCAAACAGAATCACCCCGAGTCCCACGTATTGGCCGCGCCCTTCCTCATCGGGCAGCGCGAGAACCAGATTAGCAAACGGAATGATCAGCAGCGCTAGCGTGAGGCCGAGCCGCGCCTTGGCGATCAGCGGTTCGGCGCCGGCCCCGGTCTCCAGCATGACGGCGTCGGGGCGAGCCCAGAGGTCGGCCCCCCGGGGACGGGATTCGGCAGGGTCCATCACATCAGCCGGTAGCGGGGTCCGCTGCCACCCTCGCGAGGCATCCAGCGGGGGCCCAGCACGTCGGTCGCCTTGCAGTCCACACAATTCGGGGGATTGACCCGCAATCCCTCCGGAGTGCGCTCGTAGACCCCCGCCGGACAGAGGCACGCGTAGAATTCGGCCAGCTCGGGCGACACGTCGTTGCCCACCAGCAAATGGGACGGAATCGTATCACGGGTCGCATTCCCCGACTTGAAAACCGCGTCGAGCTTGCTGAACGTGAGCCGCCCGTCAGGGGTAAGCTCCGGGTCCCGCCGGGCAGGGTCCCCCCGGGGCTCGGCCGCATCCTCTCGAATCGCCAGCCGCCAACCGGGAAAACCACCTCGAGTCAACGTGAGCAGGGCGTTTTCCATTCCGGCAAGCAGGAAACCGTGTTTGAAGGCCAACCGCATGTTCCGGGTGCGCTTGAGGTCCCGCACAATGTAGCTCTCCCGGACCATCCTGTCGTAGCCGCCCAGGCCGGCCGGCCCGGCGGCGAGATCCCCCGATCGGAGCGCCCGGAAAGCGGCCCGGGCAGCGAGGATCCCGGAGTGCATGGCGTAGTGGATCCCCTTGAGCGAGGGCACATCCACGAAGCCGGCGCAATCTCCGACCGTCATGACCCCGTCCCCCGAAAACCGCTCCGGCAGGCTCCAGTAGCCCCCTTCGGGGATCGTCTTGGCTCCCCACTCCAGAAGTTCTCCTCCTTCCAGCATCCGGCGCACCCAGGGATGGAGCTTGAGCCGCTGGAGCAGGTCGTGCCCGTCAAACCGCGGGTCTCCTGAGTCGAGCCCGGCCACGATCCCGAGCGCGACCTGCTCGGCCCCCATGGGATACAGGAAGGTGCCGCCGAAATCGGCCCATGGGAGGGGCCACCCCAGCGTGTGCACCACCCGGTCGAGCGGCCGGCAGACCCGCCAGACCTCCTTGACCCCCAGCGCGAAGATCTGCGGGTTAGGACTGGTAACTCCGCTCCAGGCCCGCCACGCCTGGGACAGGGAGCCCCGGGTGCCCTCGGCCAGGATGGTGATCCGGGCGGTGAGCTCGGCCGGGGGCTGGAATCCCTCGCCCGGCGCGCCCGCCCGGTCCAGCCCTGCCGCCGCAGTCCGCACCCCGCGCACCCGGGTGCCCTCAACCAGCAGCGCCTCGGCCGGAAAGCCAGTGAAGAGGTTGACGCCTAACCCCTCGGCCCGGTCCCCCAGCCAGCGGACCATCTCCGAGAGCGAGGCGACCTGGTTGCCGTGATTGCGCATCGTGGGAGGAGTGGGAATCCGAAAGCTCCCCCGCCGGGTGAGCAGCCGGACTTCCTCCCGGGCGACCGGCTGGCGAAACGGAAACTCGGAAAGCGCGAGGCCGGGAAAGAGTTCCCGGAACGCGATCGGATTCACAACGGCGCCCGAGAGGGAGTGCTCCCCCAGGGCGCCGGCCTTTTCCAGAACGCCGATAGCAACCTCGGTCCCCTCCCGTTTGGCCAGGGTCGCCAGCTCGATCGCCGCGCCCAACCCCGCGGGCCCCGCCCCGACAATCAGCACATCCAGCTCGATCGCGTCCGGGCCGGGAGGCTCGGAGCGGATCAGCCGGTCGAGTGGCAGAGGCGGCTGGGTGCGAAGCGGGATGAACGCCAGACCAGCACTCCCGGTTGGAAGGGTGAAGCGGTGATCGGACGCCTATTTTCGCGGCCAGATGTTGTCGGTCGGATCGCGATCGGGGAAGCGGCGGAACGGATCGAGCGTTATCCGGGCGATCGCCCGGCCCCCAAAGTCCAGCCTCGCGCTGAAGGTCCGGTTGCCGCCGAACCACACCTCTACCGGCCAGGTAACCACGGCAGTGAGGCTGTCGGTCATCCGGCTGTTGGGCATTGGGGTGAGGGGCGGCCCCTCTGGCGCGAACTGGATCTGGAGCACCACCGGAGCCGGCATCTCGCCCTCCTGGCGAACGGTCACCATCGTTAGTCTGCCGGCGGTGGTGACGTCCTGGATCGAGCCGTGCACCGCGTCGGTGGTGAAGAGCCAGGAGTACCAGAACCAGTCCAGATCTTGCCCCAGCGCCCGGTTCAGGAAGAACACGTAGTCCCAGGGAGACGGGTGCTTGAAGCGCCAGGCTTTCGCGTAGTCGCTCATGGCCCGCTGCACCGCGCTGTCGCCCACGATGCCACCCAGCATCGAGAGCATCAGGGGCGCCTTGCTGTAGGTGGTGAATCCGTAGAACGGGCCCTGGTAGTTCGCCGGCCACATCATCGGCGATTCGGTCTCCTGGCCGCTGGTTCGGCCGTATTGCTGGCCGTAGCCGTCCAGCACGGGGGCTTGCCCGCGGCGGGCTGCCCCGGACAGGATATTCATGTACACATTGAACCCCTCGTCCATCCAGCCGTACCAGGTCTCGTTCACTCCCACCGTCATCGGCCACCACTCGTGCCCCGCCTCGTGATCCGCTGCGCCGATCCCCGACATGATGAACATCGGATATTCCATGCCCAGCTCCGGGCCGTCGGCCATGGTGAGCTGGGGAAAGGCGTAGGGCATCCAAAGTTTCGAGTAGAACTCCAGGGCATGGCGCAGGATCGGCCCCGCGCGCTTGAAGGCGCTGTCTCCGGGGAGATAGAGGATGTGGACCGGAATGACGCCCCGGCCCGGGATCGTGGCGCGAGTCGCATCCCATAGGTAGCTCCGCGACGTGGCCCAGGCGAAATCATTGGCCGTATCGGCAACGAACCGCCAGACCAGGCGCTCTCCGGCTGCCGTGGCCTGCCCCGCTCCCATTTCGCCCGTGCCGACGATGGTCCGCTGGTCGTCCGACTCGAGGACGCGGCTCAGGCGCTCCCGGGTCGCCGGGCTCAACACCGCGTCCGGGTTCTGTAACACGCCCGTGGCGCCCACGAGCCAGCCGGCCGGAACGTCCAGGCTCACGTCCCACCGTCCGAAGTTGTTGTAGAACTCGGACGGGCCCAGGTACGCCTCGGTATCCCAGCCCCGCAAATCGTCGTACTTGGCAATTCGGGGATACCACTGGGCAACCTGATAGAGCGAATCGGCCAGCCGGCCCATTCGGAGCCCGCGGCCTTGCTCGACGTTGGGGACTTTGAAATCCCATTCGGCTTCCAGGGTCGCGGTGCCGTGGGCGGGCACCGGATTCTGCAGCACAATGCGGGCGACTGTCCGATCGAGCCCGAACGCCGCCGGGCCGGCCGAGGCCGGATCCACCCCCTGCCGGGGAGGCGGCGGGCTGAGATTCACGGCCTGCCCGTTCACGGCGAGGCGGGTTACCCGCATGCCCGAGGTGAGCTCGACCTGGGGAGGAATCGGCTCGAGTCGCTGCGCATTCGGCCGGAAGATGTTCTGGTCGAGCCGCAGCACGATGTTCCGCAGCGCCGAGTCGCTGTTGTTGTGGATCACCACGGTCTGCCGTCCCGCGATCGTGGAGGTCGGGACATCGAGGCGAG
>DATECI010000106.1:0-3727 GCA_035286985.1 Gemmatimonadales bacterium | reverse complement strand
GAGGTGATCTTGGCGAGCCGGTAGAGCGCCGCCTGGGCCCGCAGAAATTCCCGGTGGGGCCGGGCCGGAAATCCGCTCACGTCAGCGCCCTCGGGCACCTCGGAAATCACCCCGGCCTTGGCCCCTATCCTGGCGCGGTTGCCGACCCGAAAGTGACCTCCGATGGCGGCGTGACCGGCTACGATCACCTCATCGCCGATCTCCGCACTCCCTGCGATGACGCTGCCGCCCATGACCAGGCATCGGGCGCCGAGCCGCGCGTTATGTCCCACGTGGACCAGGTTGTCCAGCTTGGTGCCCGAGCCGATCGTCGTGTCGGCAATGCTACCCCGGTCCACGCAACTGTTCGCCCCGATCTCGACGTCATCGCCCAGGACGCAGCCACCCACGTGCGGGATCCGAGTGTGGCCTTTCCGGTCGCTCACGAAGCCGAAACCGGGGCTTCCCAGGACCGCGCCGGGTTTGATCAGGCAACGCTGGCCGATTCGGGTACCCTGGCCGCACACCACGTTCGCGCCGACCGTCGTGTCGTCGCCGACCATGACTCCTTCTTCCAGCACCACCCCGGGACCCAGGCGAACCCGGACCCCGAGCACCACCCCACGACCCAGGCGGGCCGTGGGATGGATCGCGCCGCCGCTTGCCTCGGGAGCGGGAGGGAACATCGCCCCAAGTACCCGGGCCATGGCGGCCTGGGGGTCGGCGACCACGATCCGGGTCCTCGGTCCCTCCGGCTCGGCCAGGTGCTCCGCGCGTAGCAGCACGGCACCGGCCCGCGAGGCCCGAAAGGGGGCCAGGTAATGGGTCGAGACCAGGATGGAGAGCGTATTGCCATCGGCCCGCTCGAGCGGACCGACCGCGGTCAGGCGGGCCGCACCGTCGCCCGACAGGCGCCCGCCCACCAACTCGGCAACCGCCTGCGCCGTGAGCGGCACTGGCGCCGCGGCGGAGCCTGAGGCCGGCACGTTCAGTTCGACTGCAAGGCTCGTCGGGCGACCCGGTCCGAAATATCGAGCGATTTGTCGAACGATATGATGTTCGCCGACGAGGGATTGTCGAGATCGATCACCATGGTGAACCCTCCTTCCGCCCGGATGCCATCAATGACGGCCTGCAGCTTGGTCTGCATCGGAACGAGCAGCTCCCGCTCCCGGGCATCGATCCTCTCCCGCAGCCCCTGGAACTTGGCATCGAGACTGTCGCCTTGAACCTGAAGCGACTTCTCGCGGGCAGTCCGGGCCGAGGGCGTCATCATCGCTGAGGCCTGGCGGAAGGAGGAGATGGTGGAGTCCCAGGCTGCCTGCATCCGCTGCATCTCCCGCTGAGTGACCTCGGCTTCCTTGGTCCAGGTGCTTTCGGCCCTAGCGTAGCCGGGCATCTGGCGGAGGACCTGGCGGGCGTGGATGAAGGCAACGCGGGCCGGAGTGGCCTGGCTGGCCGGGTTCTGGGCCGCCTGCGCGGACCCGGCTCCGGCGCTCAAGGTGACGAGGGCGAGGCCGCCAAGGAGCCTCCGAACGACGACGGTCATGGTGGGCATCTCTCCTGCTCCTGAATTAGAAAACGTTGCCCAGCCGGAAGTGGAGCTGCCAGCCGGGTTTGGGTCGGCCATTCTGATCAGTTCGATCGAGCCCGTAGCCGAGATCGAGCCCAAGCGGGCCCAGCGGGGAGATGACCGCCGCGCCGAAACCGATACTGCGGAAGAGCCGGGTTGGGTTGTACTCTCGCGCCCGGCCATAGAGGTTCCCCGCATCGCTGAACACGTTGATGTAGATGGTCTGGCTGAGCCGGGCGCCCGCTTCGAGCGTGAAGGCGGCGTACGCTTTCCCGAACGACTCCGGCCGGGCCTGGCTGCTGTTGCTCAGGGGGTCAAATCCGCGAGGACTGATCGAGAATTCTTCGTAGCCCCGAAGCGGGATGCCGTACTGCACTCCACCCATCGAATACAGTTCCGGGTAGAACGGCCCCACGTCCCCGAGCGCAAACCCCGACTTCGCGGTGAAGCCGAACGTGAACTGCACCCCCCCGCCGAACTGGTCAGTTCCGCCGGCCCGGCCCAGGGGCGTGTACCACCGCCCTTCCAGGTCGATCTTCTGGTAGTTCCCGGTGCCGCCCAGCACCCCACCGTTCTGCTCCGCCGAGACGGTCATGGAAGATCCCGCCACCGGGAACGGCAGCCCGATCCGGGTGTCCCGGGCCAGGCTCACCCCTAGCGAGGAGCGGGTACAGTTGTCGCAAGCGAACACTCGGCCCAGGTCGGGGGCGGCGTCGCTGTAGCGGATCTGCTGGAGACCCTGGTGCAGAAAGAGGCGGGTGTAGCGGGAGCCCAAGAGCCAAAATCCGACCTGGGCCTGGAACCCCCGGGTCCGTTGCCGCCCCAAATCGCCGATGGTGTAGCGCCGCCGCGAGTTGAACAGGGTAATGGTCCCGGAAATCCGGCTGTCGAAGACGGCGGGATCGGAGTAGCTCAGATTGAAATCGTTGATGTTCCGTCCGAACTGCCACTGCAGCCGGCCCCGCTTGGCCCGCCCGAACAGATTGGGCTCTTCCAGGCCGATGAATCCGCCGACCCCGACTCCCTGCCCCACCGAGGCCCCGAAATTGATGTTGCCGGTGCGCCGCTCGGCCACCCGGAAAATGATATCGATGTCCACCCCGTTTTCCGCCTGCCGGGTATCGGGCGGGGGGAGCGGCTGCTGGAAGAAATTCAGGTTCGAGATGTTCTGGTACGAGCGGAGCAGTAGGTCGCGATTGAAGGTCTGGCCGGGCACCAGCACGATCGCTTCCCGGATCACCCGCTCGTGGGTGATCTCGTTGCCGAGGATGATGATCCGGTTGACGATCGCCGGCTGGCCCTCCCGGATGTTCCACTTGAGATCCACGTACGGGGTTCCGTCCGGACCGGTGCGCCGAATTTCTTCCGGCACGACCTGGGCATAGATGTAGCCGAAATTCCCGTAGAGGTTGTTCATCCGTTCGGTGGCGGCGTCCCACGCCCCCCGGTCGAACGCCAGCCCGATATCCTGGCCGCTTCCGGCCAGCACCTCCTTCCCGAACGGGAAGTAGCCGCTGAGTTCTTCCACCGAGAAGCGCCGGTTGCCGATGATGTCGAAATGCCCGATCCGGTAGGCCGGGCCTTCGTCCACCGTGATCCGAACGATGGCTTTCCCGGGAATGCTGTCCGCGATCAGGGTGTCGCTCAAGATCCGAAAGTCGAGGTGGCCCCGGTTGGCATACCAGGTCGGTAGCGAACTCCGGAGATCGTCGTCGAAGCGTTCTTCGTTGTATTCGCCCTTCCGGAACCACCAGAACCCTTCGGGGCGGGTGAGCATCCCCTTCACGATTTCCGGGTCATGGAACTGCTGATTGCCCTGGAACTCGACCTGGCTCACCACCACTCGGGGGCCCGGGCTCACCTCGAAGATCAGCCGCACCTGGTTGGCGGGCTGGGGGAGCTCGACCACATTCACCCGCACCGCATAGTATCCCCGTCTCCGGTAGACCGAATCGATCGCGTGGCGGGAGCGTTGCACCGCGTTGCGGTCGAGCGGCCGGCCCTCCGGGACCGAGACTCGCCTCCGGACGGTCCCCTCGTCCACCGGCTCGACGCCCTTGAGGGTCCACCTCTGCAGGAGCGGTCGCTCATTCACGATCACGATCAGAATGAACGTACTCCCGGCCTGCCGCTGCTCCACCCGCACGTCATCGAACTGGCCCGAAGCAAAGAGGG
>DATECI010000105.1:0-6314 GCA_035286985.1 Gemmatimonadales bacterium | reverse complement strand
CGACGAGCACACGTTTTCGTGGAACAACTGGCAATCCCGGTACTACTCGTCCTACGGGGTCGAATGCACCCTGCGCTGCGGCTGGGCCAACGAAACCACCCATCCCCGGTACGAGCCCATCCCGCTCTGGTGGTACGGGATGTACTCAGTGATCTCCTCGGCCAATGACGTGCTGTTTGCCATCCGGCAATCGGCCACCCCGCCCGATCTGGGCGATGACCTGGGTTGGGTCGAGACGATGGCGCAACTGGCGCAGGGCGTGGCCCACGCGCTGGTGGCCCTGACCTATGACCAGGGGTTCGTGGTGACCGAGGAATCGGACCCGGCGACGCTCCAGCTCGTCAGCCGGAACGAAATGCGGGACGCGGCCCTGGCCCAGCTCGACCAGGCCGCGACGTTGGCGGCCGCGGCGAATTTCTCGATCGCGCCCAATACCCTGTTCGGTCTTCCGAGTGGTCCCACCTACACCGGCGCCCAGGTTGCCAAGATGGCCCGATCGTTCCAGGCCGAGTTGCTCGCCTTGTTCGCCCGAACGAGCACCGAGAACATTCAGACCAACTGGGCGCAGGTCGTCACCTATGCATCCCAGGGCATCAGCTCCGGGACCCCCTTCGACCTCGCGGTCTTCTCGTCCGACCGGCAGACCACGGAAGACTTCTTCAGTGGAGTCGAGCAGTGGGGGAACGACTACGGCACGACCCGCATCGACACCCGGGTCGCCCGGCTGCTTTCCACCACTCAGGCCGATCCCTGGCCCGGCGGGGCCGGAAACCCGCAACCGGCCGATGCTAACGGGAATCCGATCGGGGGCGTGTATGGCGTGGATAAGCGCCTCGGCGATGGCTGCTTTCTGGCAGGCAACACCATCGGTGACGGCGAATGCCCGGCCACGGCCAATTCGGGCACCGATTTCATATGGGACCCGTCGACCTATTTCCCGGCCTCCCGCGGGCAATGGCATCAGAGCAACATCGGGTACATCCGGTACCACTGTCTGGTGGGCTTCTTCCCGGATTGTCCGAGCCCCGCCGGCGAGTTCCTGGTCCTGAGCCGGCATCTGAACGATCTACTTTGGGCCGAGGGCCTGATCCGCAGCACCAACTCGGTCAGCCAGGTGGCAGCCGACCGCATCAACGCCTCCCGGGTTACCCGGGGTGGGCTGGCGCCGATCACCACCGCCACCAGCGTCAACAATGCGCTCGCTGCCATCTTCTACGAGTGGCACGTCGAGCTGGTCAGCATGTCAGCCGATCACTGGTTCAACGGCCGGCGGCTGACCAAGACCAGCCTGGTCTCAGCCGGCCCCAACCCCTGGGCCACCGGCCAGCAGACCTATGAGCCGGAAGGGTCCTACGTGTGGAATCCGCTCTGGGGCCACTCGCCGCGCTCGATGCCGATCCCAGCCAAGGACCTCGCCTTGCTGGCGCTTGAGCTCTACAGCTTCGGTGGTCCCAACGACCCCGACGGCTGTGGCGGTGACAACGGCGGTCCAGCCTGTGCTCCCGGAATTGATGGCGCCAAGGCGAGAAACGTCCGCCAGATCTACAAGGAGCTCATGGCGGCGCAGCCCAAGCCGGGAACGAGGCTCCGGTGGTAACGAAGTGGGTAGCCAGGTAGGCAAAGCGGCTGGCCAGCAATGGCCAGCCGCTTTGCTTTCCCTATGGCCTCTTCCTTATTCCTTCGTGTTGAACACCGACACACTCACCTGGGCCCGCCCGACATTGTTGGACGGGTCAACCGCCTCGGCCACAATGGTGTGGACCGAGTTGTTGGGGAGTCCCAACGTGCCCCAGAGAAGACGATAGGGGCGGGTGTAGATGGTTGCCCGCAGAGTGCCGTCGATCAGGATCCGTACCACTTCCACGGAAAAGTCGTCGGCCGCACCGACCTGCACCGGAACTCCGCCACCCACCGTGGTGCCGTTCACAGGAGAGGTGATCTCGACCTGGGGCGCCAGGGTATCGGGCGGCAGGTCGGCAATCCCTAGGCATCCGGTGGCCCCTACCGCTACCAGGATCGCCCCAAGGCTCATTCGCATGAGATCTCCTCCTCCGGGAGTCTAGGGGCACGCGCCCCAGTATGCCACTCCCTTACCGTCTCACCGTCTTGCCGTCGAGCGCTACGGTGATCTCCCGGGCCCCTTCCGACACCGGCACTTCGCTCTCCCGTCCCTCGGGCCACCGCACTCGTAAAGCGGTCGGGGTCGCCGCGAGGCCCAGCACCTGGACCGCGCCGTTCACCGACCAGTAGCCCGAGCCGGCCTGGACCTCCCGGGCCGGCCCCCACTGCTCACCATACTTGATGCGGAGGGTCGCTCCGATGGCGCGGGGGTTGCCAGGTGGACCGAGAAGCCTAACCCGCAATCCCGGGGCCGCGCCCTGGTTCCGGAACACCCGGGTGGCAGCCCCGTTCTGGGTGATCACCAGGTCCACCCGGCCGTCGCCGTCGTAGTCCGAGGCGGCGGCACCCCGCTGGTCCCCGTAGACCAGGAGTCCCGATTGGGGCCCCGCAACCGGCAGGAAGCCGCCCTTTCCGTCGCCCCGGAGCAGGAGCGCCCGGCCCGCGTCGTAACGGGGAGTGCCGAGGTCGGTGGGATAGAAGTTCTGGCTCAGCGCCAAGTCCTCGATCCCGTCGCCGTCGAAGTCGGCAATGACCGGCGCCGAGGCGGGAGCGAGTTGCGCCTCGAGGGGTAGCGGGCGCGGCTCGAAGTGGTCGCCCCGGTTGAGCCAGACCATATGGTCGAAGCTGTTGGCCCCGAAACGCAGGGCCTGGGCCGCGGCGGGCCCGAGAACTTGCGGCACGGTGGCGTCGGCGTAACGGTGGAACGTGCGCAGCCGCTGGGCGATCTCGGGAACGGCCCGGGAAAGCCGCGCGAAGCCGGCCAGCGGAGCCACGCCGCCAAGGCGGGGGTCCTCCTGGGCCAGCAACAGATCGAGGGCGAAACTCGCGCCGAAATTTCCGAAATACAGGTAAAGGGGCCGGGCTGAATCGGCCTGGGCTTGGACGTTCCGGCCCCAACTCGTGACCACGAGATCGGGCCGGCCGTCGGCGTCCCAATCCCCGCTCCCGAGGCCGAGCCAGCGGCTGTAGTACCGGTCGAACCCGAGCCCGGGCGCCGGAGTGAAGCGGCCCTGATTGTTCCAGAAGACTTTCACCGGACCCCACTCCACGGCTACGACCAGATCGGGCCAGCCGTCCTGATTGAGGTCGCTCCAGAGCCCGGCGGTCACCATCCCGACCTGGTTCAGGACCGCGCTGTTGGCCGAGTCGAGGGCGAACTGCCCGGTGCCATCGTTGCGATAGAGCCGGCTCGATGGAGACAACGGATAGGCCCCGGGGAAAATCCTCCCGCCCACGAAGAGATCCAGCGACCCGTTGTGGTCGTAGTCGGCGAGCGCGAGCGGGCCGATACTCGCGGTATCCCCTGGAATTGCCGCGGTGATGGGCCCGGCTCGCCGGCCTCTGGCGTCGAGGGGCACCGCGAGGACTGACGCCAAGGCGACCGAAGCGGCGAGCGACTCCGCCTCGTAGCTCGATTGCCCGATGAGGAGGATGGAGCCTCCCTTCCCGTCGGGGACCGAGAGAATGGTGGTTTGGTCGCCGGTGGCGGGGGGAAGCCCGAGGCTGACGGGTGCGAACCGGCCGCCGGCAAACCGAAAGGCTCCGGCCGTACCCGTCTTGCCGGAGCCGACCAGAAGCTCGTCGGAGCCGTCGCCATCGAGGTCGAGCCAGCTCACGCCGGGGCCGAGCTGGGCAAACGAATTCGGGAGCAGGAGCTGGCGCGCGAAATCGTCATAGAAGACCTCGGTGTGCTGGTGGCCCAGTCGATCGGAGAGGTCCTGGAAGAGCGGTGAGGTCGGTGGGGTCGGTGAGGTCGGTGAAGTCGGAGTCGCGGCTCGCTGGTCGATTTCGTAAAGGCGGTTCGGCTTCGCGTTCGCGATGCTCGAGCGACTCCCGTCGCGCCAGATCACCTCCAGCTCGAGGGAATCGGTGTTTCCCGCGGCAAAGGCCAGGACCGGCTCCGAGCTCGAGAGATAGAGGCCGCCCGCGGTCATTTCCCGCTCCTGCACCGGCACCGGCCCGCCCCGGACCGCGACCTTGGCGCCGATGCCCTCGGTGTTCGGGGCCTGGCCGAGGAGCCGCACCGCGATCCGGGCCGCGGTCGCGTCGTTCCGTAATACCAGCGCCGGGGCGCCCAGCCGGTTCACCACCACGTCGAGGTCACCGTCGCCGTCGAGATCGCCGGCGGCCATGCCGTGGGAGATGTCGGGCCCGGCGCTCCAATGCCAGCGGTCGCTCACGTCCTCGAAGGTGAGGTCGCCCCGGTTGCGGAAGGCGTAGTTGGGCACCGCGAGCCGGGGATGGGTCATCCGCTGCTCGCGCCAGTCGAGGTCGGTGAGCCGGTTGCGGAACTTGTCCTGGGTGTCGGCGTCCATGAAATCCCACTGGTTCCCGGTGCTGACCAGGAGATCTTCGTAGCCGTCCAGGTCCACGTCCAGGAACATGGTGGACCAGGTCCATCCCGAGGCGGCGACCCCGCCGAGTTCGGCGATCTGGGCGAAGGTGCCATCGCCCCGGTTGAGGAAGAGGGTGTTGCGCTGCAGCTGGGGCCGGTCCTCGATCACCCCCGGCTGCTTGGGGAGCGCGGTATGGGTGGGGATCTGGGTACGGAGCTCCCGGCTGGCGCGGCTCAGCATGTCCACTTCGAAGAAGTCCACCTGCCCGTCCCGATTGAGGTCCCCGAAATCCACCGCCATCGCGGCGTTGCTGGTGGTGCGCTGGGCCAGCCGGGGCGCCAGCCGGAAATGCCCCTGCCCGTCGTTGATCCAGAAGAGGTCGGGATCCTCGAAGTCGTTGGCGACGTAGAGCTCGGGGGCGCGGTCGCCGTTGACGTCGTAGAACCGGGCCGCCAGGGCGAAGCGCTCCGGCTCTTCGGCGAGGGGCTTGCCATCCTCGTCGAGGAACCGCGGGTTATGGGCGATCGGCTCAGGGGTGAAATGGCCCTTCCCGTCGTTTCGGTAGAACCAGTCCGGATCGGCCCGCTGCACCAGCACGACCGACTGCAGGTCGTCCCGCATGACCACCTTGTAGTCCCGGCGGTAGGGCTCGACCACCTCGAAGCGCTTGGGGCCGGTACGTTTGACCACCTGGTCGAAGGCCCGCTGCTGCGGGCTGTAGACGTCGTTGGTGGTATAGGCTTTGTAGTTGGCGACGTAGAGATCGAGGCCGCCATCCCCCTCGACGTCGCCGAGGGTCATTGTCGTGCTGCCGGCCCGCGAGGCCCGGCCCGGGTAGGTGGTGTCCTCGGCAAACCGGCCCTGGCCGTCGTTCAGGAACAGCGCGTTCGGGCCACCCAGGGCGGAAACCAGGAGGTCGAGGGAGCCGTCGCCGTTCACATCGGCGAGCACCGCGCTGGTCGAGGCCCGGTCGGGAAGCGCCACGCCGGCCTCCGGGGCGACGTCGTGGAACTTCCAGCCCCCCTCGTTGAGGTAGAGCGCGTTGGGCCCTTCGGTGCGGCAGAGATACAAATCGGGTCGGCCATCCCCGTTCACATCGCCGATCGCCACCCCGCCCCCGTCGGCGAGGAGCTGGTTCCGGAGCAGGGCGGAATCGCTGACGGAGTTCGCGAAGCCGATGCCGGTGCTGCCCGGGGCGAGCTGGGTGAAGCCGGGCTGGCCCCGTCCCGGCGCGGCCAGTTCCCGCCAGCGGTAGCCGGGCGCTTCATGCCACTGGGCCGCGGTCGAAGCGGTCTGCGCGCGGCATGCCGCGAGCGCGAGCGCCGCGGCGGTCGTTAAGAAACGGGTTGCCGTCATGATGCCCGGAATCTACATCGGCGGACCGGGCCAAACCTCTGCTTGCCTCCTCTGGCCCGAGGTGCTAATTGTGGGGTGGTTCCCCTTCAGGAACCGGTGCCGTGCCCCGGTGTGCTCGCTTCGGATTGGCCTTCCTCGTCTCCGCATTCGCTCCGGCGGTGGCCGCTACCTCCGCGCTCGGTCAGCAGCCCGCTCCCGCTGAGATCCGCGGCCGCATCACCACCTCGACTGGGGTTCCCCTTCCCGGCGCCGAGGTCACGATTTCGGGCGACTCGCTTGGGGCAACCACCGATAGCGAAGGGCGATTCGTGCTGCGAAACGTTGCCCCGGGCGAGCGGGTGATCCGGGTGCGCCGGATCGGATTCCGGGCCCAGGACCTCTTGGCCAGGCTCGCCCCCGGCGAGAGGAAGGAAGTGACGGTCGCCCTCACTTCGGGCGCGTACCGGCTTCCTGAGGTGGAAGTGACCGCCCGCTTCGCAAAACCCATCGAGTATGCCTGGA
>DATECI010000104.1:0-4108 GCA_035286985.1 Gemmatimonadales bacterium | reverse complement strand
CGCCGCTCCCCGACCGCGCCTGGATCGACTCGGTCACGCCCGACAACCCGGTCTTCGTGACCCGGCTCGACGGCCACATGGCGCTGGCGAATTCGCTGGCGCTCAGGGCCGCCCGGCTCGATCGCAGCAGTCAGGAGATCGCCGGCGGAACCATCGTGCGCCGTGGCGACGGCGAGCTCACCGGCGTGCTCAAGGACGAGGCGATGGGCCCGGTCTATGCCGCGATCCCGAACCCGTCCCCCTCCCAGCTTGATTCCGCCCTCGCTCGGGCCATGCGGCACGCTGCCTCCCTAGGCGTGGTCGGCGTGTCGAGTGTGAGCACCGGCTGGGACCAGATTGCGGCGCTCGAACGGGCCCGCCAGCGCGGTACCCTGACCCTCCGGGTGGCCAACTACATCCCGCTCGCCGCCTGGCGCTCCATGGCCGATTCGGTCAAGGCGAAAGGCCCGGGAGACGACTGGATCCGCACCGCCGGCGTCAAGGGTTTTGTCGATGGCTCGCTCGGCTCAACCACGGCACTCCTGTCCGAGCCTTACCGGGATGCGTCCAGGACGCGGGGGCTCTTCGTGACTCCGGAGGATTCGCTTCGCCGCTGGATCGGCGCCGCCGACTCGGCTGGACTCCACGTGGTGGTTCACGCCATCGGTGACCGGGCCAACAAGTTGCTGCTCGATATCTATGACAGCGTGGCCAAGGCCCACGGCCCCCGCGACCGGCGGTTCCGGATCGAGCACGCCCAGCATCTCCGCCCCCGGGAGATCCCCCGCTTCGCCGGGCTCGCCGTCATCCCCTCGATGCAGCCCTACCACGCGGCCGATGACGGCCGCTGGGCGGCCAAGCGGATCGGCCCCGACTTGATCCGGGGAACCTACGCCTTTCGCTCGCTCCTCGACTCGGGCGCCCGGCTCGCGTGCGGCTCCGATTGGACCGTCGCTCCGCTCGACCCGGTGGTGGGGATCCAGGCCGCGGTGACCCGGCAGACCCTCGACGGGAAAAACCCCGAGGGCTGGGTGCCCGAGCAGAAGATCTCGGTGGAGGAGGCCCTGCGGTGCTACACCGTCAACAATGCGTACGCGGTCTTTGCCGAAGGCCGCCGGGGAATGCTCAGGCCCGGCTACCTGGCCGATCTGGTGGTGCTGGATCGGGATCTCACCCGGATTCTGCCGACCCAGATCGAGCAGGCGGAAGTTGTGGTAACGGTGGTGGGCGGGAGAGTTGTCTATCAGAGGGACTAGGGACTGGGACTAGGGGAAGGCTCCTGGCCGACATTTTGCTCGTTATGTTTTCCCTAGCCCCTAGCCCCTAGCCCCTTCCAATGGCCACTCGCCCAGCTCAACCGCGCACCCCCCCCAGCGCCCGCCTCGAGAAGGCCGACCTCCTCGACATGTACCGGATCATGCTGCTGTCGAGGCGGCTCGACGACAAGGAAATCCAGCTCAAGCGGCAGAACCGGATCTTCTTCCAGATCTCCGGTGCCGGCCACGAGGCGGTCCTGGTCGCAGCCGCGCGGCTCCTGCGGCCGGCCTACGATTGGTTCTACACCTACTACCGGGATCGCGCGCTGTGCCTCGGCTTAGGGATGACCCCCACCGAGCAGCTGCTCTCTGCGGTCGCTGCCGCCGATGACCCCAACTCCGGCGGGCGGCAGATGCCATCCCACTGGGGGCACAAGGACCTCAACATCGTTTCCAACTCGAGCCCGACCGGCACCCAGTTTCTCCAGGCCACCGGCTGTGCCGAGGCCTGGCTCCGTTATGCCCGGAACGAGGCCATTCCCGACCGGAACGAGCGGATCCGGGGGGACGAAGTGGTTCTGGTGACCGGGGGTGAAGGCACTACGAGCGAAGGCGAGTTCTGGGAGTCCCTCAACTCCGCCTGCACCCTGAAGCTGCCGCTCCTGTACCTCATCGAAGACAACGGCTACGCGATCTCGGTCCCGGTCGAGGTCGGGACCGCCGGCGGTTCCATCTCGAAGCTGATCGCCGGTTTTCCCGGCATCCTGATCCAGGAGGTGGATGGCTGCGATCCGCTGGCTTCTTATGATGTGTTGAGCAAGGCTGTCGATCATGTCCGGGGCCGCAAGGGGCCGGCTTTCGTGCACGCCCGGGTGATCCGGCCCTACAGCCACTCCCTGTCCGACGACGAGATTCTGTATCGGCCCCCGGCCGAGCGTGTCGAAGAAGCCGCCCGCGATCCGCTGGCTTCGTACCCGAAATACTTGACCGAGCGGGGCATCGCCACCGAGGCCGAGCTCGAGCGGATCGGCCAGGAAGTCGACGAGGAACTCGAGATCGCCACCGAGACCGCCCTGGCCTCACCCCAGCCGGCCCCGGAGTCCATTACCCGATTTGTCTATTCGCCCGACGTGGATCCCACGTCGGAGCAGTTCGATACCGAGGAAGATCCCCACTTTGCCGGCGAGCCCACCACTATGGTGGATCTGCTGAACGCGTGCCTGAAGGATGAGATGACGCGGGATCCCCGCATCCTGGTCTTCGGCGAGGATGTCGCGGATGTGAGCCGGGAGCAGTATCTCGGCCAGGTCAAAGGGAAGGGTGGAGTGTTCCGGGTGACCTGGGGGCTGCAGAAACTCTTCGGTGGCAACCGGGTCTACAACTCGCCCCTGGCCGAAGCCACCATCGTCGGGCGGGCGGTGGGGCTCGCCACCCGGGGCCTCAAGCCGGTGGTCGAGATCCAGTTCTTCGACTACATCTGGCCCGCCTACATGCAGCTGCGCAACGAGCTGGCGCTGCTCCGCTGGCGGTCGAACAACGCCTTCAGCGCCCCGGTCGTGGTCCGGGTCACCTACGGGGGCTACCTCAAGGGGGGCGCTCCCTACCACTCCCAGACCGGCGCCGTCGTCTTCACGTCCGTTCCCGGGCTGCGGGTGATCTGCCCCGCGACCGCGCTCGACGCCAACGGCCTGCTCCGGACCGCCATCCGCTGCGAAGACCCGGTCCTGTTCCTCGAGCACAAGCACCTCTACCGCCAGACCTACAACAAGGCGCCTAACCCGGGCCCGAATTTCATGATCCCGTTCGGCAAGGCGAGAGTGGTGCGAGAGGGGTCGGCTCTGACCGTGGTGACCTACGGCGCGCTGGTCCAGCGGACCCTGGTCGCGGCCAAGGAGACCGAGGAGCAGACCGGGGTGAGCATCGAGGTGATCGATCTGCGCTCGCTGGCCCCGGTCGACTGGGACACCATCGGACGATCGGTCCGCAAGACCAACCGGGTCCTGGTGGCGTACGAGGATTCCCGGAGCTGGGGATACGGTGCGGAAATCGCGGCGCGCATCGCCGATGAGCTCTTCCCCTGGCTCGACGCCCCGGTGCGCCGGGTGGCCGCGGCCGACACCTTCGTCGCCTATGCGCCGGAGCTGGAGGATGTCATCCTGCCCCAGAGCGCAACCCTCCGTACCGCGATCGAGGAGATCGTGCGCTGGTGATCCGCTCCCGGAATCACCCAGGTCCTCTTGGGTGTCTCGGAGAAAACACCCGCGGCGGCTGGCGTGATCCTCATCGTGGTTTCCGGCACACCATGAGCTCGGTACTCGGGCTCTCCCGCACCAGCCGCACCAACACCCGTTCGAGCGGATACAGCAGCGCGCCGGCCAGCCACCCCAGCGGCTCGGCGAGCATCGCGGGAGCCACCAGTGCGGTCCAGGCCCGGCGCGCCAGTCGGGACGTGGTGTCCGCGGGGTAGTTCATCACCACGAACATGGGAACCCGGTCCACGATCTCGAGCCCGGCGACCTCGGCCAGTCGTTGGCTTTCGGCCAACGGCCGGTTCGCCTGGTGAGCGATCCGCTCGGTCGGATGCCGGAGGAAGTTATCGGACCACAGAAACCACCCGCCCGGGCGGAGCAGCCCCGCGACATTGCGGAATGCCCTGGCATAGTCCGCATCGTCTACGATATGAAAAAGCACGTCGAAGGCGGAGATGGCATGGAACGACGCCGCCCGTAGCGGGATCTCTTCCAGCGGCTGCCCGATGTCGGCCTGAAGAAAACGAGCCGAAGGAAACCGGCGAGCCAGCTCCTGAACGGCCACCTCAGTGAGATCCAGCCCTACAACCTGTGCCCCCAGCTTGAGCCACCGCTCGACGTAGA
>DATECI010000103.1:0-3649 GCA_035286985.1 Gemmatimonadales bacterium | reverse complement strand
AACCAACCCGCCCACCACCAGGGCGATCGCCCGGAGCTGTTCTTCCGGAGACATACCGTCGGCGGTCAGCTCGCTCAGGCGGGCCGCCACTTGTTGTCGGAGGCCCGCCACCCGCACCTGGAAGAACTCGTCGAGGTTGGTGGAGAAGATCGCGAGGAACTTGACCCGCTCCAGCAAGGGAGTCCGGGAATCCCGAGCTTCATGGAGGACCCGGCGATTGAACTCCAGCCAGGAGAGCTCGCGGTTGAGGTAGAGCGAGGGGTGCCGGAGGCCGGGCTCGGGTGGCCCGGCGACGGGGGCCCGGGGGCCGGGGAAGTCAGTGGCCGGCGAGGTCGCGAATCTCTCTTCCGTCATCCCGGAAAAATACCCCTCCCATGGCTACGCTGCGGGGAGAGGTAGCGATCCGGATTCGGGCATCCAGCATACCCCTATGGGGTATGTATGGTCTCGCTGGTCTCATGCGATGACTCCGCCGCCCAGGACTTGGCCCTGCGCGGAATAGAGTACCCCGGACTGGCCGGGAGTGACGGCGCGGAGGGGCTCCCGGCTCCTGAGCGCAAGGGTGCCCGGCCCGGCGGCGGCCACGGTGGCCGGAATGGCCTGGGCGCGATAGCGGATCTGCACTGCGCACTCCTCGCCCAGGTCGAGCGGATCGGCGAGCCAGTTGACTTCCTCGAGGGCCACTTCGGGGCTGCCGAGCTCCTCAGCGGGCCCGACTACGACCGCGCGGTCCTCCGGGCGAATAGCCAGGACGTAGAGAGGCCGGTCCCGCCCCCCGGGCAATCCGCGCCGCTGGCCCACCGTGTAGCGCGCGAAGCCGGCGTGCTCGCCTAACACTTGGCCGGAGGAGGAGACGAACGGGCCCGGGCTGAGGGCCGGCGCATCGGCGGGAAGGTGCGCTTCGAGGACTCCCACGTAATTGTCGTCTGGCACGAAGCAGATTTCGACCGATTCGGGCTTCAGGGCGGTGACCAGGCCCAATCGCCTCGCCAGGGCCCGGGTTTCGGCCTTGGTGAGGTCGCCCACCGGGGTGAGCATTCGGGCCAGGACGGCGCGGTCGATGCCCCAGAGGAAGTAGCTCTGGTCCTTGGCGAGATCCGAGGCCCGAAATAGTCGGCCGTCCCGGACGGTCGCATAGTGGCCGGTCGCGATGGCGTTGCAGCCGAGCGCGTCGGCATGAGCGAGGAGGTCGCGGAACTTCGTGAATGAATTACACCGGACACACGGAATCGGGGTTCGGCCCCGGCTGTACTCGTCGACGAAGTTCGCGATGACGTTCCGAGAAAACCGATCCTCGAGATTCAGGACGTAATGGGGGATCCCCAGGGCCGCGGCGACATCTCGTGCGTCGTTGATCGAATCGAGGGAGCAGCACGGACGGTCCGGGACGCTATCACCGTAGCAGAAGAGCTTCATGGTGGCGGCCACGACTTCGTACCCCTGCTCGACGAGCCGCGCCGCGGCGACCGAGCTGTCCACCCCACCGGACAGGGCCACGAGAACCCGGTTCATTACGCTCTCCCCAGCACGACCGCCAGCTTCCGCACCTTCGCCACTACCTCGGGAAACACCTCGACCGCACGATCCACATCGCTTGCGGTAGACTCATGGCCCAGGCTCAGCCGGATCGAGCCTAGCGCGAGGGGGCGGGGGACCCCCATCGCGGAGAGCACGTGGGACGGCTCCATGGCGCCGGTCGAACAAGCCGAACCTGCCGAAATAGCAACCCCCACGAGATCGAAATGCATGAGCAAGGCCTCGCTGTCGGTGCCCGGAACGCCGACATTCACGATGTGAGGCGCTCGGGGAGACTCCTGGCCGTGGATCACAATGTCCGGCACGGCCTCGCGGAGCCGCTCGGTCAGCGTGTTGCGTAAGGCCAGGAGCCGTTCGGCTTCCCTGGCTTGCTCCGCGGCAGCGAGGCTGGCGGCGCGTCCCAGCCCGACCGCGCCGGCCACGTTCTCGGTGCCGGGGCGGAGGCCGAACTGCTGACCGCCGCCGTGGATGAGGGCCTCGATGGCCTTTCGATCCCGCACGATCAAAGCGCCGATCCCCTTGGGCGCGCCGATCTTATGGCCCGAGATCGTGAGTAGGGTGCAGGGAAGCTCCTTAATCGAGAGGGGCAGCTTCCCGAACGCCTGGACCGCGTCGCTGTGGAGCAGCACGCCGGCTTGGTGGCAGCGGGCGGCGACTTCCTCGATCGGCTGGAGTACTCCGGTTTCGTTGTTCACCCACATCACCGACACGACGGCGGGCGAGTGGGTGAGGGCCTCGTCGAGGACGTCCAGGTCAAGGCGGCCGTCGCTCGTGACCGGCAGGGCGACTTCCTCGCCGCCGAATTCCTTGACCCGGTGAGCGGCCGCCAGGACGGCCTTGTGCTCGACGGCGGACACCGCCACTCGCATCGGCTGGCCCCGGTGGCGCGCCGCCAGCGCGGCGCCGATCACCGCCAAGTTGTCGGCTTCGGTTCCTCCCGAGGTAAAAATCACCTGGGGCGGCTCCACCCCGATCGCGGCGGCTACCTCCCGGCGGGCCTGCTCGAGCCCGGCCCGCGCGGCGCGGCCGAAGTGGTGCGCGCTGGAAGGGTTTCCAAAAGTCACGCTGCCCAGATAGGGCAGCATGGCTTCCAGGACCTCGCGCCGCACGGGGGTGGTGGCAGCGTGGTCGAGGTAGACGGACGGTAAGGGCATTGCTGAAAATAGCAGGGCAGAGGGGCGCCGTGACAGCAGGCGGAGGGGCAGGGGGACTGCTATTTTCCCCTCCTATGCCAGTCGACGTTCTCGCCATCGCCGCCCACCGGGACGACGTGGAGCTCACCTGTGCGGGCCTTCTGCTCAAGGCGGCCGGTCAGGGCTACCGCATCGCGATTCTGGATCTCACCGCCGGCGAGACCGGAACCCGAGGTAGCGCCGAGTTGCGGGCCCAGGAGGCCGAGCGGGCGGCGAAGATCCTCGGCGTGGTCGAACGCCGCAACGCCGGCCTACCCGACGCCCACCTGGCCAACGACAACCCGAGCCGTAAGGTGGTGGTGGAGGCAATCCGCCACTTTGTGCCGCGGGTCGTGGTGCTTCCCTTTCCGGCGGGGCGGCACCCCGATCACCGGATCGCCTCGGAGCTGGGACGGGATGCCTGCTACCTCGCGGGGCTGGCCAAATACCCGGTCGGCGGCGCGCCGCACCGCCCGTTCAAGGTCCTCTACTCGGTCTCCTACCGGGAAGACCCGATCAAGCCGAGCTTCCTGGTGGACATCAGCGACCAGTTCGAGCGCAAGCTTGCGGCCATCAAGTGCTACGCCAGCCAGTTCGACGCCGTGACGAGTGCTGGAGAAATCTTCCCGAGCGGGCAGGACCTCTACAGCCGGGTGGAAACCCAGAACGCCTACTACGGCTCTCTGATCCGGACCCGCTATGCGGAGCCGTACTTCACCCCCGAGACGGTGCTGGTGGAGGACGTGGTGAAGCTCGGGGTGCAGAGTATGTAACGGCGTGAACAGTGAGCAGTGAACAGTGAACGGTGAACGGGACCTGCCCCGCGAGCGGACATTGGCTCGCAAGGCTGGTCCTTTTCCTGTTCACTGTTCACTGTTCACGCCGTTACATACTCTGCACCCCGAGCTTCACCACGTCCTCCACCAGCACCGTCTCGGGGG
>DATECI010000102.1:0-2592 GCA_035286985.1 Gemmatimonadales bacterium | reverse complement strand
CGTTGGACGGGGCGGACCGGTGCTGGGTCCGAGGGGGAGCAGGAGCGGCGCGTTCGCGAACGGGAGGCATGCCACCTCGCACGGGGCTCAACGGTGAAGTGCTCGCTTCGTGTGGGCCCGCGGAAAAACGCGGGTCGAGGTTTGCTGAAGATCTTCGGCGCTAAGCAAGCGAATGTAGGAATGATTTCTTGACGGTCAAGGAGTTGACAGTGTCAACATCACAAATCATTTCTCCGCAGGTCATTGCGGATTTCCTCAACGTTTTCCCCATTCGGGTTATCCACGCGGATGTGGCGGAACGTCGCTAACTCGCGGGAGCAGAGCGGGTTTGGGGCGGGAACGGCAGTGTGGAGAGAGTGGAAAATCGGGATAGGAACTAGCGAGCTAGGGAGCAGGGAGCCAGGGAATTGCCGCGGCAATCAGCAGGGCGAGGCGGAAAGCCCGGCACCAGCGAGCACGCTGTGCACCAGGTCCGGCTCGACCGGGACGGTCCAGTGATCGTGATCCCGGGCCATGGTTCCTAACCCGCTCGGCAGCGCGAACCGGATGGTGCCGCCGCGCACCTTCTTGTCGTGGCCCATCGCCTCGAGCAGCTCCTCGGGTCTCCACTCCGGAGCGAGCGCCGTGGGCCGGCGGAGCCGCTGCAGGGTGGTACGGATGGCCGGAGCGAGCGCCGGGCCGGCCAGACCGAGCCGGTGGGCGAGGGCCGCCTCGACGACGAGGCCGATCGCCACCGCGTCCCCATGGAGGGTGGCATAGCCGCTCACCCGCTCGATGGCATGGGCCACGGTGTGACCGGCATTCAGGATGGCGCGGGGGCCGGCCTCCCGCTCATCGGCGCTCACGATCGCCGCCTTGATCCGGACGCTCCGGGCGATGAGCTCGGCCAGCCGCTCCAGATTCACTCCGAGCAAGGCATCGGCCTCCGCCCCGATCCAGGCGAAATAGGGCGCGTCGGCCACGATCCCGTGCTTGACGGCTTCCACCAGCCCGGCGGCCAGGTGCTCGGGATGGAGGGTGGGTAACACGGCGGGATCGGTGAGCACCGCGACCGGGGGATGAAAAGCTCCGACCAGGTTCTTCCCCCGGCGGGTGTTCACTCCGGTCTTGCCGCCCACCGAAGCATCAACCATGGCCAACAGCGAGGTGGGAACCTGGAGCCAGGGAATGCCGCGGAGATAGGTCGCGGCCACGAACCCGGCGAGGTCGCCGACCACGCCGCCGCCCAGGGCGATGATCGCCCCGTCGCGCCCGTAGCCCAACTCGAGCAGCCGGTCCGTGAGGGCGCTCCAGCGGGCCCGCGACTTGGACCCCTCGCCGGGAGGAACCACGAGGGTCGGAACGTCGAGTCCGTGGGGAACCGCGCGGCCCACGGTTCGGTCGGTGATCACCACGAGGCGCCGGCCGGGAAGGAATCGTTCGGCGGAGCGGGCCAGGCTGGCGACCAACCCGGGTTCGACCAAAACGGGGTAGCTGCCGCCCGCGTGGGTGACCTCGACGACGGGGGGCGGCATGGCTACCAGATCATGTCGTGGTGCCCGGCCCGATGATTGGCGAGCCGGGCGAGCATGAACAGATAGTCGGAGAGGCGGTTGAGGTAGACCAGGAAGAGGGCCGGTATGTCCTGATCGTGGGCGAGAGTCACGACGCTGCGCTCGGCCCGCCGGCAGACCGTCCGGGCCACATGGAGCGCGGTCGCCTTGGGCGATCCGGCCGGCAGGATGAAGGCCCGGAGCGGCGGCAGCTCGGCTTCCGCCGCGTCCATCGCCTGCTCGAAGTCGGTGACTCGCGAGGGAGCCAGCTCGGCTCGGGCGAGCGCAGCGCGCACCTTCTCGGGATCGGGGGTCGCGAGATGCCCGCCGAGCGCGAACAGATCGCGTTGAATGGCCTGGAGTTCGGCGTCGAAGAGCTGGGAGGGCAGTGCGGCGCGGGCGAGCCCCACCGCCGCGTTGAGCTCGTCCACATCGCCGTAGGCGGCAACGCGCGGGTTATCCTTGGGGACGCGGCCCCCGCCGAAGAGCCCGGTCTCGCCGGCGTCTCCGGTGCGGGTGTAGATCTTCATAGGCGGAAGATAGCTCAGGTCGGTAGGACTTACCGTCTCACCGTCCGATCGACTTAGATTCCTCCCGTGTCCGATTCCATCACCGACATCACGATCATCGGCGCCGGGCCGACGGGACTGTTCGGCGCGTTTTGCGCCGGGATGCGGGGCGCCTCGTGTCGGCTGATCGATTCGTTGCCTGAGCTGGGCGGGCAGCTCGCGGCGCTCTATCCCGAGAAATTCATCTTCGACGTCGCGGGGTTCCCCCGGATCCTGGCCAAAGACCTGGTCAAGGGAATGGCCGAGCAGGCGCTGCAGTTCGGATGCGAGGTGCGGCTCGGCGAGACGGTGACCGGGCTGCAGAAGGTCGAAGATCCCGAGGGGAAGGGTGCCATCGGCCATTTTCTTCTCGAAACCGATCACGGGGTCTATCCGACCCGGACCCTGATCATCGCGGCGGGCATCGGCGCGTTCGAGGCCCGGAAGCTGCCGGCCGAAGGGGTGGAAGTCTGGGAAGGGCGGGGGCTGGAATACACCGTGCGAGATCCGGC
>DATECI010000101.1:0-3674 GCA_035286985.1 Gemmatimonadales bacterium | reverse complement strand
CCCTCGCCTAGCGGGGGGGGAGGCCGTTGCTGGTCGTCACCGCCTTGCCCTTGAGCCGCGCCTTCTCCTGCTCCACGTACCACTCCGCCTCGCGGAGCAGGGCCTGGGCGTCGAACAGGATGCCGTCCTTGATGGTCCACGCCACCCCACCGTGCTTCCATTGCTCGGCCCGGGGCACGATCCCATAGAACCCGTAGCCCCGCCCGTACATCACCTTGAAGTTGTCGAGGGGATTTCCGTTCACCACCGCGAGATCGGCCCGGCAGCCCACCCGCACCCCGCAATAGTCCTTCATCCCGAGCGCCTGGAAGGCGTTGGTAGTGGCCGCCTTGATCACGTCGATCGGGTGGATACCCGCCTCCTGCATCAGCTCGAGCTCCCGGACCAGAGCGATTCCCCCGATGCCACCTTCGTCACTCCCGGCGGTGAGGAGCCCGCCCCGCTCGTGGAACGTCCTGACCCAGCGCATCCAGATCGCGAAGTTTCGCTTCCAGTTGATCTCGTCGCTGGTTTTCCATTCGGTCTTGAAAGCGCCGTGGGTGCCGGAGTCCGGCCCGGCCGCGATCTCACTCGGGTGCACCAGGGTTTCCCGGACCGGAATGCCCGCCGCCCGCCACAGGTCCCGATTGTCCTCGTAGACCGTCATCGTGGGGTTCCAGTTGGTTCCATTCTTGATGAGCAGGTCGATGACCTCGCTGAGCTTTTCGGGATGCCGGTCGGCCTCGCTCCACAACAGGCCCGCGTACCGAAAGCGGTCCAGCTCGTTCCAGTAGTTGTAGCCGGTCGGAAAATTCTGGGAGCCGGTGAGCGCGGCGTCGGGAATGCCGTACCAGTGCTCGATGCTCCTGACCCCGGCGTTCGAGGCGACCCGGGCATCGGTCTCGGACACCTTGAGGTCCACCATCGTGAACAGGCCCAGCTTCTTCCCCTCGTCCACGGCGGCCTCCAGCACGTCGGGGTAGTGTCCCGGGCTCTTGCTGATCTTGATGCAGTCGGCGCCGAGGGCCTTGAACTCGCGCACCATGGCGCGAGCCTTCTCGGGGGTGTTGCCCTCGTCCCAACGGCGGAGCGGCAGGGGCCAGCGCTGGCAGAGCACCAGGCGGGGAGCGACGATGCCGTTGGCCTCGGCAAGCCGGCGCTGTTCGGCGAGTCTCTGAATGCCGGCCCCGCTTCCGGCGTCGCGCACGGTGGTGACCCCGTGACCCAGATAGAGGCGGTAGGCGTAGTCGAGTCCCCGGGGGCCTAGCCCATTGCCGGGCAGGTGGGCGTGCATCTCCACCAGTCCAGGCATGACGTACATGCCGCGCGCGTCCACGATCCGGTCGCCGGTGGGTCGCCGGAAGCCGGGGCCATACCCCGCCGCATTCACCGGATCCATGGGCACCATATCCACGATGGTGCCGTTCTCGATCACGATATCCACCGGCCCTTCGGGAGGCATGGCCCGGTTGGTTCCGGGCGTGCCCCGGCCCGAGAGCACCGTGGCCCCCCGGATGACGAGCCGGTTGACCCGCTCGCCCCGGGTGGTGCCCAGCGGCAGCGGGGTGGGACCGGCGTTGGCAACGGCGATGGGTTCCGGCGGACCCTGGGCCGGAGCGGACTGCGGGTTAGGAAGCCCGACAGTCAGCACGGCCAGGGGAAGGACGGCGCGGAGCGGCGACAAGGCGGCCATGAGCGGGGTCTCCGAGGAGGGCCGGACACGGTGGATAGCCGGCATGGCGCCGAACATACCAGCCGCGCCCCGGGCCCGCCAATGCGGGGGTGCTAGTTCAGGGCTCGGCCTGGGGAACCGGCTTTCTGGCCGAGGGGGCGGCCGCCCTCCGTTGCCGGCGATCTCGCGGCCGCCTGCGTATTCTTCCCTTGCGCCCGAACCCACGCCAAGGATTCCCTCACATGTTTCGCCTCCGTGCTGCCGCCCTGGTACTGCTCGCGGTCGCCTGTCGCCCTCGATCCGGGGCCGAGCAGATCCCCGAAGCTGCGCTGGTCGCAATCGATACCGCCTCGCTCATGGCTCATATCCGGGTGCTCGCCTCGGATTCGTTCGAGGGCCGCGCCCCCGGCTCTGCGGGAGAGGAGAAGACCGTCGCCTATCTCGAACGCCAATTCCGCGAGCTGGGCCTTCAGCCCGGCAATCCGGACGGGACCTACCTCCAGAACGTGCCGCTGGTCGGCATCACGCCTCTGGGCGCACCGAGTCTGATCCTTGCGGCCGGCACCAGCCGGCGATCCCTCACCTGGCGGGATGATTTCGTGGCCTGGACCAAGCACGTGGCCGAGGAGGCGCGGCTCGACCGGTCGGAGCTGGTCTTCGTGGGGTACGGGGTCGAAGCGCCCGAGTTCAACTGGGACGATTTCAAGGGCGCCGATGTCGCCGGGAAAACGCTGGTGATGCTGGTCAACGATCCCCCGCTCGCCGATACGACCCAGTTCGGCGGCAGGGCCATGACCTACTACGGCCGCTGGACCTACAAGTACGAGCAGGGGATGAAACACCAGGCGGCCGGGGTCCTCATCGTGCACGAGACCGAACCGGCCGGCTATCCGTTCGTGGTGGTTCAGGGGAAAGCCGGGGAGCAATTCGACCTGGTGACCCCGGATAGGAACATGAGCCGCTCCGAGATCGAAGGGTGGATTACCTTCGACCAGGCGAAAGCGCTCTTTGCCATGGCAGGCCAGGACTTAGATTCGCTCAAGGCCCGCGCCGCCACTCGGGAGTTCCAGCCGGTCTTCCTCGGCGTCACCGGCTCACTCACGATTCGCAATACGCTCCGGAGCATCGATTCCCGGAACGTGGTGGCCAAGCTCGAAGGGAGCGACCCGGCCCTCCGCGACGAATACGTGATCTACACCGCGCACTGGGATCATTTCGGGATCGGAACCCCGGTTGACGGCGACGCGATTTACAACGGGGCGCTGGACAACGCGAGCGGGACGGCGGGCCTGCTCTCGCTGGCGAAGGCGTTCGCCACGATGCCGACCCCGCCCCGGCGCTCGATCCTGTTCCTCGCGGTCACCGCCGAGGAGCAGGGGCTGCTGGGATCCCAGTACTACTCGGTGACCCCGCTCTACCCGCTGGCGAAGACCCTGGCCAACATCAACATGGATGGGCTCAACACCGGAGGCCGGACCCAGGATCTCGTGGTCGTCGGCTATGGGGCCTCGGAGCTCGACGACTATGCCCAAGAGGCGGCCGCGGAACAGGGCCGAATCCTCAAGCCGGATGCCGAGCCCGAAAAAGGGTTCTACTACCGCTCGGACCACTTCAACTTTGCCAAGCAGGGGGTTCCCGCGTTCTACTCGGACGAGGGGACCGAATTCATCGGGAAGCCGGCGGATTTCGGCATGAAGAAACGAGAGGATTACACCGCGAACGATTACCACAAGCCGTCGGACGAGATCAAGCCGGAATGGGATCTGAGCGGTGCGGTGGAGGACCTGCGGCTCTACTTTACGATGGGGTTCCGGGTTGCGCGGGCGGAAAAGCTTCCCGAATGGCGACCGGGGAACGAGTTCCGGGCGATTCGGGAGGAGCAGGTCAACCGTGAACCGTGAACCGTGAACAGGAATTGCCCTTCCGAGGACATTGTCGCCGCTAGGCGGTTCCCGTTCACCGTTCACTGTTCACCGTTCACGCTTCATCGTTCAGTGCCCTCGGCCAATCTCCGCTGGACCTT
>DATECI010000100.1:0-2220 GCA_035286985.1 Gemmatimonadales bacterium | reverse complement strand
CCGCCGTTCCGCCTTCCCAGTGCCGCCTGCGCACCAGCGTCATGGCAACGCACACGCCGGACCAGCTCGACTTCTGCATCGACACCATCGGCAAGATCGGCAAGGGGCTGGGGGTTATCTGAAGGGGACAGAGGGGCAGCGGGGCAGGGGGGCAGAGCGAGAGTGAAGGTCCGCCCGATTCGAACCGCCCGCGATCTGCGCCGCTTCATTGCCCTACCCTACCGGCTGTACGCCGACGATCCCCTGTGGGCTCCCCCGCTCCGCCGCGATGTCCGGTTGCTGCTCTCCCGCACCAAGAATCCCTTCTTCGCCCATGGGGAGGCGGAGTACTTCCTGGCCGAGAACGGCGGCAAAGTCGTGGGGCGGATCGCCGCGATCGTTAATCGGGCTCATAACGCGTTTCACGGCGACCGGATCGGATTCTTCGGGTTCTTCGAGAGCGAAAACGACCCGGCGGTGGCGGAGGGGTTGGTCGAGAGTGCGGCCGAGTGGCTCCGGAGCCGGGCCTTCGACACGATGCGAGGGCCGGCTTCGTTCTCGACCAATGACGAGTGCGGGCTCCTGGTGGACGGATTCGATACCCCCCCGACCATACTGATGCCGCATAACCCGCCATATTATCTCGACCTCTTGACCGGCACCGGCTTCACCAGGGCCAAGGACCTCCTCGTCTACCAGGGGGGGACGCTGGAGGGGGTGGTGCCCACACCGGAGCGGCTCTCCCGCGGTGTGGAGCTGATCCGGCGGCGGACCGGGGTCACCATCCGGCCCATCCGGATGGCGGATTTCGCTCACGAAGTCGAGCGGATCAAGCAGCTCTACAATCGGAGCTGGGAGCGCAACTGGGGCTTCGTGCCCATGACCAGCGCCGAGATCGACCACCTGGCGCAGCAGTTCAAACCGGTCGTGGTGCCCCGGCTGGCTCCGTTCCTCGAGAAGGATGGACAGGTCGTGGGATTCGCGGTGGCGCTGCCGGATCTCAACGTGTCGTTCCGCAAGAACCGCGGCGGCCGGCTCCTTCCCGGGCTGGCGCGGCTCCTCTGGGACCTTAAGACCGGGAAGATCCACCGGATGCGGATCTTGCTCCTGGGGCTTGGGCCGGAATACCGGGGCAAGGGGATAGACGCAGTGCTCTACCACTGGCTGTGGGAGCACGGCAACGCCCTCGGCATTCACTGGGCCGAGGCCGGCTGGATCCTGGAAGACAACACCGCGATGAATGCGGGGTTGGTCAAGATCGGGTTCACCGTCTACAAAACCTACCGCATGCTCGACCGGGCCCTATGAGGGCGTTGGTCACCGGGGGAACCGGTTTCATCGGGAGCCATATCATCGAGGCGTTGCTCGGCGCGGGCGACCAGGTAACCGTGCTGTTCCGAACTCCCCGGAAAGCCGCCGGTCTCGAGGAGCGAGGGGTCCGCTTGGTTCCAGGCGACCTCTCCAATGTCGAGGCGCTCCGAACGGCGGCCCGGGACCAGGACGTGATCTATCACCTCGGGGGCCTGGTAGCGGCCCACACCGAGAAGGGGTTCTTCGCAGTCAACCGGGACGGGACCGCCCGGGTCCTGGCGGCGGCGGCCCAGGTATCGCGAGCCCGGGTCGTGTTCATTTCGTCCCTTGCCGCGGCGGGTCCATCACCCCGGGGAGGCCGCCGGCACGGCGACGAGCGGGCCGAACCGGTAAGCGGCTATGGACGGAGCAAGCTGGCAGGCGAGGAGGTGGTGCGGGCGGGAACGCTCCCCTGGACGATCATTCGTCCACCCGGGGTGTACGGACCCCGGGACCCCGAGTTTCTCCGAGTCTTCAAAGCGGTGCGGTATCCGGTCATTCCGGTGTTCGGCGATGGGGGCCAGGAGCTTTCATTGGTCTACGTAGTCGATCTGGCCCGGGCCCTGGTCGCAGTGGGGCGGAGCGAGGCCGCGATCGGAGGGATCTTCTATCCCTGCCATCCGGAAGTGGTGACGAGCGCAGGCTTCGCCAACACGGTTGCCGGGGCGATGGGCCGGAGGATCCGGCTGGTGAGTCTGCCACGGTGGTTTGCCGGAGGGCTGTTCGGGATTACGGCGACGGCGGCACGACTCACGGGAGGGACGACCCTGCTCACGCCGGACAAGGCGAACGAGCTATTCGCGGCGGCCTGGACCGCTGACCCCGAACCGCTCACGGCCGCCACAGGATGGCGGGCGGAGTACGATCTTTTGCGGGGGACCCGGGCGACGG
>DATECI010000099.1:0-17078 GCA_035286985.1 Gemmatimonadales bacterium | reverse complement strand
ACGCTGGGTGCGCAGCGGATCCGGCAGCCGGTACAGGCGCCCGAAGAAGTCCAGATTCTCGGCGCCGGTGAGGCGGTCATAGAAGCCGGGGGTTTCGGCCAACAAGCCGGCCCGAGCCCGCAGCGAAGCGGCGCGATCGCGCGAGGCCGGGAGGCGAACCCCGGCCACTTCCGCGGCGCCGCCGGACGGGGGAAGCAGCCCGAGCAGCATCCGCATGGTGGTCGTCTTGCCCGCGCCATTGGGCCCCAGCAAGGCGCACAACCGGCCGGCGGGCACCGCAAACGAGACTCCCTCGACCGCGATCCGCCCTTCGAAGCTCCGCGAGAGGCTTCGCGCCTCGATCATGCCCGGCTCCGCAGCTCCCGCATGCCGCGGTCGATGTCCACCCGGCCGAGCAGGATGAGCCCGACGACGAAGAAGAGCAGGACCAGCAGAACCGCGGTGCGGGGCGAGCCGAAGCCATCGGCCACGAAGCCGAACGACATCCCGAGGATGGTACCCAGGCGAGAGAAGGTGCCCCAGAACCCGAACATCTGGGTCACCCGGTCGGGCGGGGCGAGCAACCCGACCACGGTGCGGCTGGACGCCTGGGTGGCGCCGATGGCCGAGCCGGCGACGAGGCCAAGAACCTGGAAGACCTGTTTGGGACCGGCACCGGTCAAGCCGCTCAACTGGGCCAGGAAATAGATCCCCAGCACGCCGGCGATCCACCAGACCAGGGTTGCCATCACGGTGCGCTTGGGACCGATCTTGCTCTCCAGCCATCCGAACAGGAACGCGCCCGCCGCGGCGCTCAATTGGAGCCCGATGAACAGGGTGCGCAGCTCGGCGTCGCTGTACTGCACCTCGCTGCTGGCGTAGATCGCGACGAACTTCACGATGGCGTCGATCCCCGCCATGTAGACCATGAAGGCAAAGAGGAACCGAAACAGGACCGGGTTCCGGCGCGCGGTGTTGACCGTTTGGCGGAATTCACCGAGCCCGGCCCGGAAGAGCTTGCCGATCCCGGCCCGCTCATAACCCGGGACCGGCGGCCTGCGGTTGTGGACCAGGAGGAAGGTCGGAGTGGCGGTGATCAGGAAGAACGCCCCGATCGCCACCATGGCGAGCTGGTTCTGGCGGAGATAGCGGAGCGGCTCGGCCTCGGGATTGGCGGTGACGATGAAGGTGATGGCGACCACGATGCTCGCGAGACCGCCGAAGTAGCCGATCCCCCACCCCAACCCGGAGATCTTTCCCATGGTGGCGGGAGTGGAGATGTCGGGAAGAAAGCTGCCGCAGAAGGTCTCGCTCAGCATGAAGGCCGCGTTGCTCAACGCGATCAGCCCGATGGCGGTCCCGACCATGCCGGGTTGCACCAGGGCAAGCGCCGCGGTGGTGAGGGAACAGGTCGCCGCCGAGACGAAGAGATACCGCTTCTTCTTTCCGCTGTAGTCGCAGATCGCCCCGACCAGGGGCGAGAGCACCAGGGCCAGAATGGTGGAAATGATGATGGCGATGGACCAATAAGACTGACGGACCGCCGAGCCGGCCGGCACGATATGGCCCACGAAGAACTTCGAGTACAACACCGTGATGACCACGGTGGTGTAGCTCGAATTCGCGAAGTCGAACATCGCCCACCCGAGGATCTCCTTCCGGGTGACCGGGGGGCTGCTTCGGGCCGGTCCGGCGAGCGCTGCCTGGGCCGTCACGCCGGGTGGTGCTTCATCATCTCCACCGCCTGCATCGTGAACGTATTCAGTCCCACGATTCGTGCGTCCTTCCGGTATTCGGGCGGGACGATGGTTCGAGCGGCTTCCTTACTCTCGACCTCCCTCACGATCCAGGCTTTGGGTTCCCCGTCGGCGCAACCCCAGTCCGCGTGGGTCAGGAAGTGGGAGCCGGTCCGCAAGAAGATCTCGATGGCCCGGAGACACTCCGCCTTGGTCGCCGGGTGGGGCCCTTCAATCAGGTACTTGGGCATGACGGGACCTCCTATCTCAGAATGCTCCGGGTCCGAGGTGGGTTCCAGTCCCGCAACGATAACGGCCGGGAAGAAGGACGGGAAGACGGTAGGGACGGTGGAAGGGTGGGACGAGAGGCGCGGCAGGTCAGCGGAGCAGTTGCACGATGGTGTAGCCGCCCATGGCGGTCATTGCCAGCGCCACGAGCGCCCCCGCGATGGTGAGCCCGATCGGGTGCCGGTAGCCCCGCATCAGTTCAGCCCGGCGGCCGGCCACCAGCATCGCGGTCAGGCCGAAAGGCAGGATGAGGCCGTTGAGCGCGCCCACCGCGATGAGCACGGGGACGGGCCGCCCGACGGCGAGAAAGATCAGGGTGGACACGGTAATGAACCCGACGATGAGCGGGGTCGTTCGCGCTTCCCACCCCGCTCGGAGGGTTCGAACGAAAGAGACCGAGGTGTAGGCCGATCCCACCACCGAAGTCACCGCGGCGGCCCACATGACGGCCCCAAACACGCGATAGCCAGCCGGGCCGGCCGCCAGCCCGAACATCGAGGCGGGGGGATTGGCCGGATCGAGACGGAGGCCCTGGCTCACGATGCCCAATGCGGCAAGGAAAAGCAGGACCCGCATGACCGTCGCGACGCCAATCCCGGTGATCGCCGAACGGGTCGCCGGCCCGATTGCGGTCGGACCGGCGAGTCCGGCGTCGAGGAGTCGGTGGCCCCCGGCAAAGGTGATGTAGCCGCCGACGGTACCGCCCACGATGGTCAGGATGCTGAGAACATCGAGACGGACCGGCGCAACGGTGCGGAGCAAGGCCTGGCCGATCGGCGGCTGGGCCGCGACCGCCACGTAGAGGGTCAGTGCCACCATCACGATTCCCATCACCTGGGCAAAGCGGTCCATCGCCCGGCCCGCCTCCCGGGAAAGAAAGAGCGCGACCGCAAACCCGGCCGAGAGTACCGCCCCGACCGGGGGAGAGATTCCGAACAGCGCGTTCAGACCTAACCCGGCACCGGCCACGTTGCCGATGTTGAACGCCAGGCCCCCGATCGCGACCAGCACGGCCAGGAGCTTGCCGAGCCCGGGAAGTACCCGGTCGGCCAGGGGCTGGGCCGGCAGCCGCGCCGCGATAATGATCCGCCAGATGTTGAGCTGGGCCCCCAGGTCGAACAGCACCGAGACCAGGATCGCGAACCCGAAGCTCGCCCCCAGCGCTTCGGTGAAGACCACGGTCTGAGTGAGGAACCCGGGGCCGATCGCCGAAGTCGCCATGAGGAAAGCGGCCCCCAGCAGGACCCGCAGGCGGCCCGGCTCAGGGCGCGGTGGCCGGGAGGGGGGGAGGGGCACGCTATTTTCCGGTCCCATGATTCCGTCGCCGGCTCCCTGGTCTCCCAAGCGCATTCTGGTCTCTCATACGCTGCACGAGGGGCTGGGCGAGTACCTCACCACGCGCCGGCCCGACCTCCTGGTGCGGGCTCGCGACGGGGGCGAGATCTCGGCTCGGGATGTCGAGTGGGCCGAGGTGTTCGTGGGCTTCCGCCCGCCCCGGGATGGGCCCTGGCGCGAGCTTCGCTGGATCCATTGCATCGGCGCCGGGGTGGACGCCTTCGCCTTCCGCACCGGCCTTTCGCCCAACACGCTCGTGACCCGCACCTCGGAAGACTTCGGCCCGATGATGGGCGAGTACTGTCTGGCACGGGCGATCGCAGTCACCCAGCGGCTGCGGCAATTCGAGGCGGACCAGCAGGCCCGGCGCTGGAACCCGCGCCATCCGCAACCGATCCGGGGCACCCGTGCGGTGGTGGTGGGGACCGGGTCGGTCGGCCAGGGGATCGCGCAGGCTTTCCAGGGCCAGGGGGGCCGGGTAGACGGGGTGTCGCGCAGCGGGAAACCGCGATCGCCCTTTGGCATGGTGTATCCCCTGACGAGGTTCGGGGATGCGGTTACCGGGGCCCACTGGCTGATCCTGGCGTGCCCGCTCACCGAGGAGACCTTTTATCTGCTCGATCGTGTCCGGCTCGCGGGGTGCGGCGGCGCGTACCTGATCAACGTGGGACGGGGACCGCTGGTGGAAGAGGGGGCACTTCCGGAGGCGCTGGAACGGGGTGCGCTCTCGGGGTGCGCCCTGGACGTGTTTGAGCAGGAGCCGCCTCCGCCCGATTCTCCGCTGTGGACCCATCCCCAGGTGACCATTTCGCCCCATATTTCCGGCCTCACCACGATTCCGGGGGCTGGCGAGGGGTTCCTGGCCTGCCTGGCGGAGGTGGAAGCGGGGCACCGGCCGGCGCTGGCGGTGGATCCGGCTCGCGGTTACTAAGAGAGTCAACAGTCAACGGGAATTGCCTCCATGCCGGACATCGGACCTCTGCACCCCCAAGTGGTGCATTTCGTCATCGCACTCGGCCTCGTGGGCGTCTTGTTGCGGATCGTCTCGCTGGCCTGGAAGACCTCGTGGCTCGGGCCGGCCGCAGCGGTGCTCATCATTCTCAGCGCCGGGGCTTCGGTCGTGGCGGTCAAGTCGGGCACCGACGCTCACGGTGTTGCCGAGCGGATTCCGGGGGCGCGGGCCGCGGTCCAGGATCATGAGCACTGGGGAGAGCGCACCCGCAATGTGCTGCTGGCGGTGGCGGGGCTCGAGATTCTCGCGCTCGGGTTCGGCTCGAGGCGAATCGGAAAACCGCTCCGGTTTCTGGCCGCGGCCGGCGGACTCGCGGCCGGGTACAGCATCGTCAAGGCGAGCGACCTGGGCGGAGCCATCGTGTACGAATACGCGGGCGGAGTGGGAACTCGATCGGGCCACCCGGACGACATCATGAATCTGCTGGTGGCCGGGCTCTTTCACGGAGCGCGGGTGGACCGGGACTCGGGCCGGAGCGAGGCCGCCGCACGGCTGGTAGACGAGCTGCTCCAACGCCGACCGGAAGACACCACGGTGCGGTTTGTGGCCATCGAGTCGAAGCTCCGGGACCGCAACGACCCGGCCGGTGCGCTGGCCGATCTGGAGGCGTTCTCGCTTCCCAGCGGGAACCGGCTCGAGGTGCGGCACGGCTTGCTGCGGGCCCAGGCGCTTACGGCTCTGGGCAGGGCCGACAGCGCCCGGGTCATCCTGCAGGCCTTGCTGCAGCAGTACCCCGAGAATCGGGGGGTGCAGGACGCGCTCGCCGAACTCCCCTGAGTGGAGCGGTCAGGCCCGGAGATGATCGGCGCGCCAGTGCTGGACCGCCCGCTTCACGTCGTCCCGGGAAACCAGCTCGCCGGCCAGGATGCGATCCACGAGATGGGGCACTTCGGCGTCGGACGCAAACCGGATCCCGACGAGGTGGTCCCGGCTGAGTCGTTCAATGTCGTGGTTTCGGCCCGGGAGCAGGAGTTCCAGCCGCAGGGTTTCCTCCAGCCGGATGATCCGGTCCTGCATGCGGAGCGTCATCCAGCGAGCACAGATCAGCGCGGTAACCAGCGCGGCGGCCACGACGGCATTCCACGCCGACTCCAGGCCCGGCGCTTGGATAAAGCCGATGATCTGAACCACCGTATTCGCGCCCAGGATCGGCAGGGCAACAACGTGCCAGGGCACCAGCAGGCGGCGGTGGTTGGCATAGGTCTGAACGGAATCACCGGCCATGGGGACCTCAGCGGTGAACGGTCAACGGTGAACGGTGAACGGTGAACGGTTACCGCTCCCCGTAGCTCCTGCGAAAATACCAGAAAAGCGGCAAACCGGCGAGCAGGAGGCCGGCACCGATCGCGGCGTCCCGCGGCGCGGCCACGATCGTGTTTCCAATGAGATACCCCGAAAACAGGATGAACACCACGGGGGTGACCGGGTAGCCCCAGGCGCGATAGGGCCGAGGCAGGTGGGGCTCACGCCGGCGCAGCAACAAGACCGCCCCGCAGGATAGGGCGTAGAACAGGAACGACACGAACACCACATAGCCGGCCAGCTGGAGATAGGTCCCCGAGAGGGCGAGGAGGGCGGTCCAGACGCCTTGGACCACCATGGCGGTATTGGGGGTGTCATGGCGGGGATGCAGGCGGGCCGCCCAGGGAAAGAACTTCCCCTCGATGGCCATGGCATAGGGGATCCGGGCCGCGGTGAAAATGATGCCGTTGTTGGCGCCGGTCGTCGAGACCAATACGGCCAGCGTGATCAGGCCGGCCCCGGTCCCTCCAAGGACAACCCGCATGGCATCCGCGGCCACAAAGGACGATCGGGCTGTGGCCCCCTGGCCCAGAACGAAGAGGACCGCGACGGACACGCCCACATAGAGAATCCCCACGATGACGGTAGACAGGATGATCGAGAGCGGCATGTCCCGCTCGGGCCGCCGGAGCTCGCTTCCCACGTAGGTGATCTCGATCCATCCGTCGAACGCGAAGAGCACTCCGATCATAGCGACGCCGAACGGCGCGATCAGACTTCCCACCGATTCGGCCGGCCAGAGCGGCTGAATGTTGGCGGCGGATCCGCCCGGCAGGAACAAGCAGGCCGCAATGAGCCCGATGACCGCTGCGATCTTGAAGATGGTCAGGAGATTCTGAGTGAAGGCGCCGGTGCGAAGCCCAAAATAGTTGAGCCCGGTCAGCAGGAAGATGGACCCGACCGCGGCGAGCTTGATCCCGCCGGGGCTGAGCGGCACGAAGAAGCCGAGGTAGGTCGCGAATCCCACCGCCACCGCCGCGACCGAGGCGGGATTGACGACAACCGAGCTCCCCCAGCCATAGAGATAGCCCCAGACCGGGCCGTAGGCGCGTTCGAGATACACGAACTGCCCGCCGGCCTTCGGCATCGCGGCGCCCAGCTCGGCGACACAGAGGGCCCCGCAGAGGGATACCAGGGCACCGGCGATCCAGACCAGAATCGTGGGCAGGGAAGCGGTGAACGCGCCGGCGATCGCGGCCGGGACCAGGAAGATGGACGATCCGATGATCGTTCCGACATTGATCATCGTGGCGTCGAGGAGGCCCAGCTCGCGGCGGAGGGGCATTCTCCGGTGAACGGTAGCACTCGGCCGTTTCTCGCGCTATCGTACAGGAGATCCTCCCGAATCCCGCTTCATCCACACCCGGGAACCCTCATGTCGCTTCGCGCCCAGGCCATTCTGCTGCTCACACTCGTTACGCCATCGGCACTCGGGGCTCAGGCCACACCGACGCCCCCACAGAGGCAACCCTTCCCGCGGCCCGCGCTCCAGATTCCGCCGGACAGCCAGGCCCGGCCCGACACGGCCGACCGGCTCCGGCCGGGGCTCTTTGCGGGGCTCCGGCTCCGCAGCATCGGCCCCGCGGCCCCCTCGGGACGGATCGGGGAGATCGCGGTGCATTCGGCGAACCAGAGCACCTGGTACGTGGCGGTGCACTCGGGCGGGGTGTGGAAGACGGTGAACGCAGGGACCACCTGGACCCCGATCTTCGATTCCCAGTCCTCCTACTCCATTGGCACGGTGGCGATCGATCCCAGGAACCCGCTGGTGGTGTGGGTCGGCACCGGGGAGAACAACAGCCAGCGGAGCGTGGGGTACGGGGATGGAGTCTACAAGTCCACCGACGGGGGGCGGAGCTGGAGCAACCTGGGGCTCAAGGGCTCCAATCACATCGGCAAGATTCTGGTCGACCCCCGGAACTCGGCCGTGGTCTACGTCTCGGCGATTGGACCCCTGTGGTCGGCGGGCGGCGACCGCGGCGTCTACAAGACCACCGACGGGGGAAAGACCTGGACCCAATCCCTCAAGGGAGACGAATGGACCGGGGCGTTCGATATGGTATTCGATCCCCAGAACCCGGAGGTCCTCTACGCCACGACCTATCAACGAGCCCGGCGCCAGTGGGGCTTCATTGACGGCGGCCCGGGTTCGGCGATCTGGAAATCGAGTGACGGGGGAGCCACCTGGACCAAGCTCACCCGGGGGCTTCCCACCGAGGAGATGGGCAAGATCGGGCTCGCGGTCTCACCGGTGAACGGGAACATCGTATACGCGATCGTCGAGGCGGCGAACCGGGCCGGCGGGTTCTTTCGCTCGGTGGACGGGGGCCAGAACTGGGAGCGGATGAGCCAGACCACCGGAAATCCCCCGTTCTACTATCACAAACTCTACCCCGATCCCAAGGACCCGGACCGGGTCTATTCGATGAACGTCCAGCTCCAGGTGACCGAAGACGGGGGCCGGACGTTCCGCTCGATCCAGGGTCGTTCGGTTCACGTGGACCATCACGCGCTGTGGATCGATCCCGACGACACGGGCCATCTCATCAACGGGAACGACGGCGGCTTGTACCAGTCGTTCGACCGGGGGGCGACCTGGAGCTACATCGGGAATCTGCCCCTGGTGCAGTTCTACAAGGGGGACGTGTCGCAGGGCGAGAGCCCGTTCTACCTGGTGTGCGGCGGCACCCAGGACAACAACACGGTGTGCGGCCCCTCGGGGAGCGTGAACTCGCACGGGGCCTCGAACGCGGATTGGTTCATCACGGTCGGGGGAGACGGCTTCACGGCGCGGATCGATCCCGAGGACCCCAACACGATCTACTCGGAGTCGCAACACGGCGAAATGGTGCGCTACGACCGCCGCACCGGAGAACGCATCGGGATCCAGCCCCAGCCGGAGCCGGGTGAGCCGGCGCTCCGGTGGCACTGGGACTCGCCGCTCGTCATCAGCCCGCACTCCCACACCCGGCTGTACTTCGGCTCCCAGCGACTCTATCGCTCGGAGGACCGGGGCGACAGCTGGAAGCCGATCAGCCCGGATCTGAGCCGACAGGTAGACCGTAACACGCTGCAGATGATGGGGCGGGTCTGGAGCGTGGATGCGGTAGCGAAGAACACCTCGACCTCGTTCTTCGGGACGATCGTTTCGCTGGCCGAGTCCCCGGCCAAGGAGGGGCTGCTCTATGCCGGGACCGACGACGGGCTGATTCACGTGACCGAGGACGCCGGCGGCAGCTGGCGGAAGGTCGAGACCTTCCCGGGCGTTCCCGAGATGACGTTCGTCTCGACCCTCGCGGCCTCCCGGCACGTACCTAACACGGTGTACGCCGGGTTCAACAACCACAAGGCGGGCGACTACAAGCCGTACCTGCTCAAGAGCAGCGACGGTGGGCGGAGCTGGACCTCGATCGCCGGCAACCTGCCGGAGCGGGGCTCGGTCTGGTCGTTCGCGGAAGATCACGTCAACCCCGATCTGCTGTTCGTGGGCACCGAATTCGGGGGGTACTTCACGCCGGACGGGGGCAAGCGCTGGATCAAGCTCAGCGGGCTGCCCACGATTCCGGTGCGGGACATCGTGATTCACCGCAAGAACAACGATCTGGTGCTGGCCACGTTCGGCCGGGGGTTCTGGATTCTGGACGACTATTCGCCGCTCCGGGACGCGCCCCGGACGGTGGAGCAGCGGATCGCCCTCTTGCCGGTACGGGAAGCGAAGATGTACGTCGAGGCCAGCCCGCTGGGCGGGGGACTGCGCGGCTCGCAAGGCGATGCGCTCTACACCGCGCGCAATCCGGCCTATGGAGCGGTGTTCACCTGGTTCCTGCGGAGCGAGCTGCGCACCATACGGGCCCGGCGCCTGGCAGCCGAAAAAGCAGCCGCGGCAAAGGGACAGAACGTGCCCTACCCGTCGTGGGACAGCCTCCGGGTCGAGGACCAGGAGGAGCCGCCGGCAGTCGTGCTCACGGTGACCGATGACCAGGGAAATATGATCCGCCGGCTGACCGGCCCCACGGGAGCGGGATTCCAGCGGATCGGCTGGGATTTCCGGTATCCGGCGCCTAACCCGATCACGGTGCTTCCGACACCGGGAGGCCCGGGAGCGGGCGCTGAAGAGGACGGTGGCTTCGGGGGCCCGCGCGGACCATTAGTGCCCCCAGGGACCTACAAAGTCACCCTGATGGTGCGGCAGGCCGGCCGGGAGACGGTCGCGGGCACCCAGTCGTTCACCGCAGTACCGCTCCGGCAGGAGACGGTGACCGCTCTCGATCGAGCCGCGATCGGGGGGTTCAACCGGCAGACGGCCCGGCTGCAGCGGGCGGCGCTGGGGGCCAATTCTGCGCTGGGCGAGACGGAGAACCGGCTCGCGCTGCTTCGACGGGCCATCGAGGCCACGCCCGCCGCGCCGCTGGCACTGGCGGAGCGGGGTCGGGCCCTTCGAGAGCGGCTCCTCACGCTCCGCGCCGAGATTTCGGGTGACCCGGCGATCGAAACCCGGCAGGAGCCGGTCCCGCCTACCCTGCTAGACCGGATCCAGCGGGTGGTGGGCAACACCTGGTCGAACTCCCAGGCCCCGACGGCGACCCACCGGCGGAACTACGAAATCGCCTCACAGCAGCTTGGGGAGTTTCTCCCCAAGCTCAATGGGGCGATTGCGGACATCCGGCAGCTCGAGACCGATGCGGAGACGGCGGGAGCTCCGTGGACGCCGGGGCGGATTCCCACCTGGAAGCCGTGATTCAGGGACCCGGGCCCAGGGGCGCCGGGCGCCTCAATTGCGCAGGCGGTCCGGATTGTGCAGCAGTTGGCGGTTCTCTTTGAACCTTGCCGGGCCGTAGCCATCGGGGGGTCTCATGTCGCAGGTGAGGCAGCATCTCTACATGCGCGTGTACGAGGCCGCCAATTCTCGCCTTCGGTACTTTGCGGGAGGACGGTTCGCCTCGCGCTGCCGGCCAACCTGGATCTCGTTTCTCCTGACGGAGCGCTGCAACGCTCGGTGTTGCCACTGCGACATCTGGAAGAACCGCGGCAAGGAGGATAATCCGACTCCAGACCAGTGGAAGGCCGCCCTCTCCGATTTGCGCGATTGGCTCGGCCCGGTGCATGTGTGCATCACCGGCGGCGAGGCCCTGCTCATCCCATCGGCCGTCGAGGTGATCCGGCACGGCTGCTCCATCGGACTTCACCTGGAAATCCTGACCCATGGCTACTGGCAGGAGCAAAGCCGGGTCGAGGCAATGGCGCGGGCAAAGCCGTGGCGGATCACCCTCTCGGTCGATGGTCTTGGCGAGGTCCATTCCCGGGTCCGCGGCCGGGAGGGATTCCACGAGCGGACATTCGGGACCATTCAGAACCTGATCCGGATGCGCCGGGAGGAGAAACTGGGGTACTCGATTCTGCTCAAGACCGTCATCATGCGTCACAACCTGGATCAGCTGTCGCCGATTGCGGCTTATGCCGCCGAGAACGGGCTCGAGGTGTTCTATCAGCCGATCGAGCAGAACTACAACACCAAAGAGGATCCTCGCTGGTTCGATTCCAGTCCCAATTGGCCCACGGATCCCGACGAGGCAGTGCGAGCCGTGGAGGGCCTCATTGCACTCAAGCGCCAGGGGTTTCCCATCGAGAACAGCCTGACCCAGCTCGAGGTCATGATCCCCTATTTCAAGGATCCCGCCTCACTTCGGCTGGCGACCCAAGGCCATTCGGCACACGACAAGCATCCGACCTGTGCTGCGCTTTCTCTGATCCAGGTTCAGTCCAATGGGGACGTGCGGGTCTGCGCGGGTGCTCCTCCGGTTGGGAATATCAAGATGGGCTCACTGCGAAAGATCTGGGCCGAACGGCCTCAGTGGTGGCGAGGCGGATGCTGCCTCGATACCAGGATGACTCCCGAGGAGCGCCACCCATTGAGGGGGGCCGTGCCAATCGCCCCTGCCTAGTCGAACACCCAGGCCCCGACGGCGACCCACCGGAGGAACTACGCCATCGCCTCGCGGCGAGCAAAGGCTCAGCGCCGGCGGATATTCACCCCTCCGTTGGTCGTCATCAAGCGAATCGTGGCACCACCGCGACCCAGGTCGGTCGTGATGCGCTTCCCGATCCGGCCTTGAATGGTCACCGGGGAATCGATCGCCAGCCCTCCATTCCTGGTTCCGGTCTCGAGATGGGCGGAATAGCCACTCGGCACACTCAGTTGGACCCCACCATTGGTGGTGGTGGCATCGAGCCCTGTGCCCCGGCAGCGGTCGCCCAGCTTGGGGCGGACACGGGCGATTCCTTAAGGAGGGACCACTCTTAGACCCACCCGGGCTGAAAGGCGTGCAAACCGGCCGGTAGCACTGAGGGAATGCGGGAACGGGGTTGAGCCCCTAGCGGCGGCTGAGCTCCTGGGCGGCCCGGGCCTGGGAGATCACATACGCTTGAATGGCACGTAGCTTGGCGTGGTCGAGCTTGTCCCCGAACCACGGCATGCCGAGGGCTTTGCGGGCGCCTCCTAACACGATGGAATCGAGCTGGGCGTGGACCTCCGCGGTGCTGTACCGGAGGTCGGGAACCGGCCCAGCGATGGCGCCGATCCCGTGGCACGGCGCGCAATAGGTCTGGTACAGGATGCCCCCTTCCGCGAGCGCGGCGGCGGTAGTATCGAGACGAATCGCGGGGACCGGCGGCGCGGTGTGCCCGTAGGGCGTTGGCTCGAGCCGGGCGGTTCCTCCGAGTGCAAAGGTCAGGATCCGGCCATAACCCGGCTTCACCAGAGGGCCCAGCAAGCCGGCCGCGAAGTGTCCGGACGGCCCGCCCCAGCCCACCATGAGCGTCAGGTACTGCTTGCCCTGCACCCGATAGGACACCGGGGGCGCCATGATCCCGGTGCCCGCATTGAACTCCCAGAGCTTGGCTCCATCGGCCGACCGGTAAGCCGCCAGCATACCGTCGGAGCGGCCCTGCAGGACCAGGTTCCCCGCGGTGGCGAGCACGCCACCGCTCATGGAAACCGGCAAAGTGACCCGCCAGGCCGCCCGCCGTTCCACCGGGTTCCAGGCGACCAGCTCGCCCCGGGGCGGGGGGGCTTTCGCCAGGTCGGCGGTGAGCTTGCCGTTGTAGCGGGCATCATCGCCCAGGTTCCACATGCTGATGTCGGAGTCCCACTTTCCGGCCGGGGCATGGAGATAGACCGCGCCGCTCCGAGCCCCCAGGAAGACCAGCCCTTTCGACGGATCGAACGCCATCGGATACCAATTGTGGGCACCCTCCGGGTCGGGCGAGGCGAGGAACGGCCCGTTGCCAGCACCGGGCGCCTCGATGGGCCGCCCGGTGACGGAATCCATTCCGGTGGCCCAGGTGATCCCGTCCGCGAACGGGGTCCCGGAGATGAACTTCCCATTGGTGCGATCGATCACGTAGAAGAAGCCGTTCTTGGAGGCCTGCATCACCACCTTGCGGGTTTGGCCTCCGATGAGAAGATCGGCGAGCAGGAGCGGCTGAGTGGCATCGAAGTCCCAGTTGTCGCCCGGGGTCACCTGATAGTGCCACACCAGCTCGCCGGTTCCGGCGCGGACCGCGAGGATCGAGGCGAGGTAGAGGTTGTCGCCGCCGCCGGGGCTGCGGAGATCCCGGTACCAGGCGATCCCGTTGCCGGTCCCGAAGTACACCAGGTCCAGCTCCGGGTCGTAGACGATCGCCTCCCAGGCGGGACCGCCCCCGCCCGCTTTCCAGTATTCGCCGTTCCAGGTCTTGGCGGCCGCTTCGAGCGCCTTCGATTCGAACCCCTTGGCCGGGTCGCCGGGAACGGTGTAGGTGCGCCAGACCAGCTTTCCCGACTCGGCGTCGTAGGCCGAGACGTAGCCGCGGACCCCGAACTCCGCCCCGGCATTTCCGATCAGGACCAGTCCGCGGGCGACGCGAGGGGCCCCGGTGATAGCGTACGGCTGCGCCGGATCGACGGTGAGGGTTTCCCAGACCGGCTGGCCGCTCGCGGCATCGATGGCAATCAGCCGGCCGTCGAGGGTGCCCAGGTAGAGCTTGCCGCGGTAGAGGGCGAGACCCCGGTTCACCACGTCACAGCAGACGGTGCGAGCCCGGGAACGATCGACCTTGGGGTCGTAAGTCCAGAGCTCCTGTCCGGTGGGGGCGTCCATCGCGTACACGACGCTCCAGGAGCTGGTGGTGTAGAGCACCCCATCGAGCACGATCGGGGTGGCCTCCAGGCCGCGGGTAGTAGGCAGTTCCTTGCTCCACACCAGCCCGAGCCGGGTTATGGTGGACTCATTGATCTCGCGGAGGGGGCTGAACCGCTGCTCGGTGTAGGTGCGGCCGTAGGTGAGCCAATTGGCGGAGTCCCGATCCGCGGCGGCGAGGCGGCGGTCGTCCACGGGTTGCGCGCGCTCGCAGGCAAAGCAACCGCCGAGGGCACCGAGGGCCGCAAGGGTCCGAACCAGATTCTGGGGGAGTTGCATAGGGTGCGGATCATACCACGGAATCGGTAAGACGGTAAGACGGCGAGGGGGGCGGCCTAGACCTCGCTGATGGCCTCGATCGGGTCGAGTTTCGCGGCGCGTTTCGCCGGATACCATCCGAAGACCAGCCCGGCGAGCAGGGCAAACCCGATCGCGGAGATCACCGCGGGGAGATTGACCGGGATCTCGAACTGTTTGCCGAAGCTCGCGCCGATCGCCTTGGTCACCACGATCAGCCCGATGCCACCGCCCACGCCGAGGAGGGCGCCTAACCCGGCCAACGTGAGCGATTCGGCAAGGAAGAGCCGCAGGATGGCGCTGTCGTCCGCGCCGAGGGCTTTGCGGATGCCGATTTCGCGGACCCGTTCCCGCACCGAAATGAGCAGCACGCTGAAGAGGCCGAGCCCGCCCACCAGCAGGGTGATCCCGGCGATGGCGAACATCACCGTATTCCACCCCCCCAGGATGTTGTCGGCCATGGCGAGATCGGAGCGGACCTCGGCGGCGTCGTTTTCGATCTCGAAGTCCCGCACCCCGCCGTGGCGGCGCTTGAGCAGGGTCTCGGTGGCCCGGAGCACCGGCCCCACTGCGTCCTCCGAGGCGGCGGTGACCACGATCGCGTCCACCCGGCCGGGCAGGCGGGCGTAGCGGCTCAGCCAGGTGTAGGGGATGTAGATCCGCCGCGCGGTGAAGCTGAAATCGGCGGGGACGAACGTGAGCACGACGGGCGTCACCACGCCCACCACCAGAAAGCGAACGTCATTCAGGGTGATCGCCTGCCCAATCGGGTACGTGGTCCCGAAGAGATCGGGGAGCAGTTCCGATCCCACCACGGCAACCCGGGCATGGTTGGCGACATCGAGGGGCCGGAGGCTGCGTCCCATCAGCACGTCGTAGCGCCGCAGCTCGGTATAGCCGGCATCGGCGCCGACGATGGGGACCTGGCGCCGGCCTCGGGGACCGGCCACGAGCATTTCCTCGAACGGCATCAGCCCCTGCACCAGATCGGCGCCCGGGACTTGGCGGAGCGCCTCGAGGTCAGCAAGGCGGAGGCCGGTGAATTTGCGGCCGGCCGCACCCTCCACGTCGGCGCTGGGCGGCTGGTCGTACGGGGTGAAGCTCCGGGGCAACCCCATCACCATGAGGTCGGCATAGGCCATGCCCTGCAGCCCGCCCGCCAGGGAAACCATGGCCACGATCGAGGCCGCTCCGAAGACGATCCCCGACAGGGTGAGCAGGGAGCGGAGCTTGTGGGCCCGCACCTCGCGGAGGGCATCGCCCACGAGCTCGACCCATTCCAGCAAGCCGCTACGCACGAAGCGCCTCCACCGGAGTGATCCGCGAGGCCCGCCAGGCGGGGTAGAGTCCGGCCAGGAATCCCACCAGCAGCGAGGTACCCAATCCTAACCCGGCAATGCCCGGGGTCACGGCGGCCGGCATCTGCATCAGGTGGGCCACCAGTCCGGTGAGGCCGGCCCCGAGCCCGAGGCCGATCAGTCCACCCATGAGGGTGACCAGGAGCACCTCGGCCAGGAGCTGCAGGAAGATCGAGCCGGTGGTGGCGCCGATCGCCATCAGGGTCCCGAGCTCCCGAATCCGCTCCACGACCGAGGCGAGCAGGACGTTGGCGATCACGACCCCGCCGGTGAACAAGGACACCACGCCCACCACCAGAAAGATGTAGTTGAACATGGTGAGGAACTGGGCGTCGTCCCGATCCATCCCACCGCCGCCGGAAGGAGCGATGTCGAAGTCCTCCACCCCGTGCCGCGCGAAGAGCAGGCTCCGCACCTCGGCTTCGGCGAGGCGAGGACCCGCCGCGGCGGTGGCCTTGAGGGTGAGGAACCCGAGCCGGTCGTTCTCGGCGTACTGGGCGATGGCGGTGGTGAGCGGGATGTAGGCGCGCCGGTTCCGGTACTCCAGCGAGTTGTCGTCCCAGGCCGCGAAATAGAACTCCTCCCGCTCGAGCACCCCGACCACCCGGAAGGTCTTGCCGTCAAGCTGAATCAACTGATCGAGCGCCGCGGCGGGCCGGCCGAAGAGCGAGTCGGCGAACTTCCAGCCCAGGACCGCCACCCGGGTCTGGCTCTCGAGGTCGAGATCGCTGAGGAAGCGGCCCACCAGGGGCCGGATGTCATTGATCACCGCGTAATGGGGGACGGTGCCGATCACCTCACCCGAGAATCCGACCGCGCCGGCCTGATAGCGGAGCTGGCGCGACCACCCCGAGCTCACCGCCTGGAGGCTGCGGCTCCGCTCCCGCAGGTACTGGGCATCGGCATAGGTCAGCCGCTTCGAAGCCAGATCGCGCGGGCTTGGCTCCGGTGGCAAGGGGCGGTCGCGCACGATGATGGTGCCGACTCCGCCCACCTCATCGAGGTATTTCTGGGTGTTCTTGGCCTGGCCACCGAAGAGGGCGAGCACGGCGATGATGCTCGCGGTGCCGAGGATGAGGCCGAGGAGGGAGAGCAGGGTCTGGCCCAGCCGGCGGCGGGCTTCACCGAGCCCGGAGAGGAGGGAGTCGAGGATGCCCATTACCGACGGTCCTGGGCGCTCGGATGGGGGCTCCCTCCGGGCGCCGACGGCGCCGCTCGGCACCGGCTCACCTTGCGTGCCCCCTGCTCCGCGGCGCCTAACGCGCCCTTCGGGAGTCCCCATCCTTCGCGCCCACTCTTGCCGTCGGGCCCGCCCTGCGAGAACCCGGTCCTTCGCGCCGCGACCACCACGACCTGCCGAGCTACCATGGCGCGGAAACTCACCGTCCGTTCACCACGACGCCGTCGCTCATTTCCACAATCCGCTGGGCCCGGGCCGCGACGTTGGCTTCGTGGGTCACCAGAATGATGGTATGGCCGGCGCCGTGGAGCTCCGCGAAGGTGGCGAGCACTTCCGCTCCGGAGGCAGAGTCGAGATTCCCGGTCGGCTCGTCGGCGAGCAGGATGGCGGGCTCGCCGATCAGGGCCCGCGCGA
>DATECI010000098.1:0-5026 GCA_035286985.1 Gemmatimonadales bacterium | reverse complement strand
TCGGCCTGATGTACCGGCTTGGGGTGGGGGCGGTCGAGCAACACCCAAAGTCCTCCCAGGAGCGGAACCAGGACCACCCAGCGCAGAACCCCGAACCGTCCGGTCACCTTCCGAACACCGTCAGCGTTCCCCCTGCATTGGTGAGCGAGGGGAGATCGGTGAATGCCCCGTTCCCGCCCAGGCCCCACCATCCGCCGATTCCGGACAGGATCGCGATGTATTGCTTGCCGTCCGGACCCAGGAATGCGATCGGATTTCCCACGATGCCGGAGGGGGTCTTGAACTTCCAGAGCTCCTGCCCGGTGCGCTGATCCAGCGCCTTGAGCCACCCGTCGAGTGTCCCGTAAAACACCAGGCCGCCGGCCGTGGCCAGTGCTCCCCCCGCCACGGCGAGCGGTTCCCGGTTTTCCCAGGCGATGGTGCCGGTGGCGGCGTTCCAGGCGATGAACCGCCCGCGAGTGCGGCCCGGTCCCGCCTTCATCCGGATCGTCGGCTCCGGCGCCCCCGGCTGAATCTGGAGGTCCATGCAGAGATTGTTGAGTGGAACGAAGAAGAGGCTTGTCAGGGGTGAAAACGCAGCCGGTTGCAAGTACTTCATTCCGATGCTGCCGGGACAGATGTCCGCGGTTGCAGCTGCACCGGTCGGCGCCGCGAAGCGCGGCTCGGTTACCGGGACGCCGTTGCCCGGATCCACTGCGGTGGCCCAGTTGGCCGGGCCGTATTTCTCGGCCAGCAGGAGCCGGCCGCTGCTGCGGTCGATTGTGTAGGCAAAGCCATTGCGGTCGAAGTGCACCAGCGCCTTGACCGCGCTGCCGCGAACGGTCAAGTCGGCCAGGATATTTTCGTTGGCGCCGCCAAAGCCCCACTGGTCATGCGGGGTGAGTTGGAGGGCCCACCGGACCCGGCCGGTGGCCGCTTCCCGCGCCAGGATGCTGGAGGTCCACTTGTTGTCCCCCGGACGAAGCACCGGGTTGGCCGGGGCCGGCTGGTCGGTCCCATGGAAGACCAGGTTGAGCGCCGGGTCGTAGGAGAGCCACCCTGAGGTCGTTCCCCCTCCCTTTTGCCACGCCGTCCCGGTCCAGCTCGTGACGCCTAGATCCCGCCCCTGGTGTGATGGATAGGCGGTATTCGCGGGACCATCGATCAACACGTCGGAGTCCGGCCCCGTGCTCCAGCCTCGCCAGACCAACCGGCCCGTCAGGGCATCATAGGCCGTGAGGTGGCCCCGGACTCCGTTTTCTGCGCCGGAAATACCGGTTACGACCAGGTCGCGCACCACCAGGGGAGCGCCGGCCAGCGTCGCCCCGGCCCTCCAATCGCCATTCCTGACCCGCCAGATTTCCCTTCCGGTCGCCGCATTGAGCGCGGCCAGTTCGCCACTGAGCAGGGGGACGTAGAGCTTCCCGCTGTCGTGGTAGGCAAGGCCCCGGCTCCCCACATCACAGCAGCCGGTAGGCATGGTGGGAGGATTCGCCCCGCTCCGGGTTACCGGTCCGGTCAGCCCGGCGCCGGGCAAGGGGCCCGCGTATCGCCACTTGATCGGAGCCCCGGGGCGCGAAAGATCGAGGGCAAAGACCTGGTTCGGATAAGGGGTATGCACGAAGATGGTCGTGCCCACCACCAGCGGATTGCCTTCGTGGGCCCGGAGCGAGCCGGTAGCAAAGCTCCACACCGGCCGGAGTTGAGCGACGGTTTCCGGGGTGAGCTGATCGAGCGGGCTGTAGCGGGTCAGGGCGTCGTCCCGCCCGGTCGAGCGCCATTCCCCTGGCGGAAGACCCCCCGCGGGCGCAGGTCGCTGGGCCTCTCCCGACTCTGCCGGGATCGCGCCGAAGATCGCAAGCATCGCGGCGAGTCCGAACCGGGCGTGGATCATCGTCTCCCATATTAATCGATGCCTTGCCATCGGCGGACCGGGGACTAGGATTCGGCGGCACCGTCCTCTCGGGGGGAGCGATGAAAGTCACCATCACGTACTGTTTGGTCTGAAGCTACGAGCCTCGCGCCGCCGGTCTGGCGGCGGAGCTGCGGAAGGAATTCCCCGGCGTCGAAGTCAAGCTCATCCCGTCCTCGGGAGGTATCTTCGACGTCAAGGTGGACGGAACTCTGGTTTTCTCGAAGAAACAGGTGGGCCGGCACGCGCAGCCGGGCGAGGTGGTGCGGGCGATCAGGAAGCCAAAAGCGTGAACGGTGAACAGTGAACGGTGAACGGGAACCGCCGTGCGAGCGGACCTGGGTTGAACGGGCAGTTCCCGTTCACTGTTCACCGTTCACCGTTCACTGGTGGGGTGGGGCCTGTGGAGCGGCGGCGTGAGGATCGCAATCTCCACGGGCGGCGGGGATGCCCCCGGCCTCAACGCGGTCATCCGGGCCGTGGTGCTCTCGGCGTTCCAGCGGGGTTGGGAGAGCTTCGGGATCACGCGAGGGTACGAAGGGCTCCTGTCGCGCGAAGTGGGGAGCGTCCGCGCGCGGCGCGAGGGCGACGTGCCGGCGGGGCTCCTCTCCCTGGGCCCGGCCCAGGTGCGGGGTATCACCCACCTCGGCGGCACCATCCTGGGCACCACCAATCAGGGCAATCCCTTCCAGTGGACTACCCGCCGCGCCGACGGCACCGTGGCGACGACAGACCGCTCCGACGAAGTGATCGCCGCATTCCGCGACCTCCGGCTCGACGCGCTCATCGCGATCGGGGGCGACGGTAGCCTGAGGATCGCCTCCGATCTCTTTCGCAAGGGCATGCCGGTGGTCGGAGTGCCGAAGACCATCGACAACGACGTGGTGGGCACCGAATCAAGCCTCGGCTTCGAGACCGCGGTGGCAACCGCGACCGATGCGCTGGACAAGATTCACACCACCGCAGAGAGCCACGACCGGGTGTTCGTGGTCGAGCTCATGGGGCGGTACGCCGGCTGGATCGCGCTCCACAGCGGGCTGGCGGGAAGCGCCGACGTCGTTCTGATCCCCGAGATTCCCTTCGACATCCAGAAGGTGGTCGAGAAGATCCTGGAGCGGGAGCGCCGGGGCCGCCGGTTTTCCATCGTGGTCGTGGCCGAAGGGGCCCGGCCCCGGGGCGGCTTGAGTGTGTATCGCGAAACCGCGGCGCCGGGCAAGCGGGAGCGGCTCGGCGGGATTGCGGAGGATGTAGCGCAGGAGATCGGGGTCAGGACCGGCAAGGAAACCCGGAGCCTGGTGCTGGGGCACCTGCAGCGAGGCGGCTCGCCCGGCACATTCGACCGGCTGCTCGCGCTTCGGTTCGGCTCGGCCGCGGTCCGGGCCATCGGAGATAGCGACTTCGGCTGCTGCGTGGTCTATACTCCGCCCACCGTGGGCCGGCTGCCGTTTAGCGAAATCATCGACAAGACCAAGCTCGTCCCGCTCGATAGCGGGGTCATCATGACGGCGAGAAACCTCGGGATATCCCTGGGCGACTAAGGGCGACTAGGAACGGTGGGAGCCATGCCACAACCCGAACAAGCCCTGACTGAAGTAGAGATCACCGCGCGGCTGGAGGCGTTGAAAGGATGGACCTTCCAGAACGGCGCCATCCGCCGCGTGTATGGCACCGACGGCTGGCGGGGCTCGATGCTGGTGGCGAACGCGATCGCCTTCATCTGCGAAGCGGCGGACCATCACGCCGATCTCGCCGTCACCTGGCCCAAGGTCGAGGTGGTACTCTCCACTCACAGCGCAAGTGGCGTCACGGAGAAGGACCTCGAAGTGGCAGGCCTCATCGAGGCCCAGGTCCTCTGGCAGCCCGGGTCCGGAAGTGCCCTTTCCGGTGCTCCGAAGCCCTTCGTGAAACCCTAGCTTCCCTAGTCCCCTAGCCCCTCAATCCTGTAATACCCGCTCTGCCCCGGGCTCTCCTCCACATCCACTTCGATCGCGTGGAGGCCGGCGAGACCTTCCTTGGCCAGATCGGCTCGAATCCGCGTCGCCAGGTACTCGGCAAGGCGCTCCGCGGTGGTGTTGCTGATCGGAAGCAAGGCACAGTTCGAGCGGGGAAACACGAACTGTCGCACGCCCAGGTACTCCACCACCAGCTGCTCGCCCTCCTCCGTGAGCTTGAGCTTGGGGTTCTCGGTGGGCAGGATGACCCGGTGATCCACCGCCTGCACGTACGGGCGCACGATCCGTTTGACCACTCCGAAGTCCACCACGAAGCCGCACTCGGCGTCGATTTCGCCCACCACCGTCACCCCGATCCGGTAGTTGTGCCCGTGGAGCGACTCGCACTGATGGCCGGCCAGGGTGATGAAGTGGGCCGAGGAGAAGCTCAGGTACTCCTTGGCCACCGAGACCTTGAATTGGTGCGCCACTGAACCGATGCCTCCGATTGAAAGGGGCTTGCGGGCGAATATACCCTGTCCTCTCGGGCAGTGTCGGGTGTCCCGCGGCGAGGACAAGCTGCCTTCCGCTCGCTGCCGAGCCCCTTGTGGCACAAGGGGATGCGAAGTGGCACGCGGCTCGCTTTTCGGCTCCGGCGCTGGTTCGCAATCCCGTCCCTGGAGGACATATGCAGATGCGATTTTTCCCCGCCGGATTGGCCCTTCTGGTTCCATTGCTCCTCTCCGCCCAACCGGCCGACGCGCAGCGGGTCCGCGCGGACATCCGGATCGGCGGCGGCCCGCTCTCCGGACACATTCACATCGGCCCGGACCGCGATTACCGGGATTACCGCCCGAGGCGGCTCCGGGTCGAGTATCTCAGGTGGCGCGACTATTCCCACCGGCGCGACTGGGTCCGACAATTCCATCGCGATGCCCGGGTGGTCGTCATCTACTATGACCGGCGCGACGGCTTCTACTACGATCGTTTCCGGCCCGGCCTCTACGAGATTCGGGTCTTTGAGCGAAAAGGCCGCTTCTATCGGTGGGACGATGACGGCTTCTATCGGCGGGGTCGGTTCGATGGCCGCTCCGCCGACCGCTACGAGGGCCGGGATCGCCGGGGCGACCGGGAGGATTGGAATGACCGGGACCGGCGGGACTCCCGCGATCGTCGCGGCGATCGGGACCGGCGGGACTGGTAG
>DATECI010000097.1:0-3739 GCA_035286985.1 Gemmatimonadales bacterium | reverse complement strand
GGCCGGCCGGGGATCCGGGCCAGGGCCCGCCCGATGTCCCGGGCCAGGATCGCCGCCGTACCGGGGCCAACTTCGGCCCGCTGCAGGGTGGCCGGGCTGCCGAGCACGAACAGGAGGAGCGTGTCGGCATTGAGCCAGGCGTGGTAGCCGACCGGCTTAATGGTGGCGAGGATCGGCTTGACCGGGGCGCCGGCGAGGGTGAATTGCCAGAGGCGCTGGGTCGAGTCGCGCTCGACCCGGACCACCGAGAGGTGCCGGCCATCCGGCATCACGGTGGGAGAGTATTCGCTTTCCGCGGTGGTGGTCACCCGCACGGTCCGCCTCGGGGCGATCTCATACCGGTAGAGGTCGGTCTGGCCTTCCCGGGCCGAGGCGTAGTAGACGCTCCGCCCATCGGGGGAAAACGAGGGCTGGTTATCATAACCCGCACGAGCGGTGATGTTGACCGGGGCGCCGGCGGTGAGGGCCGCCCCGGTCCGCTGGAGCGGCGCGAGAAAGATGTCGGTCCCCGGCGGCGCCTGGGCGGCGAGCGATGGCGCGAGAGCAAAGATGGCAAGCAGGTGGCGAGCAGGCATAGCATCGCGTCCTAGATCAAAAGACATCCACCCAAGGAAGCCTATCGCCCGATCCATTCCCGCCAGGTGCTTTCGGCGGGCCCGATGGTGAGCCGCTGCTGAAACCGGACCAGGGGCATCCGCAGCATCAGGGGCTCTTCCACCAACCGCTCGAGCCACCGCGGCTCCGAGTAGCTCGCGGCGTCGAGCCCAAGCTCGGCAAAACGTAGCGAATCGCGATCGATCAGGGCCGCCACCCCGAACTTCTGAACGAACCGGCTCAGCTCCCCTTTCGAGGCCGCCCGCTCGGCCAGGTCAACGAAATGCACCTTGATTCGGCGCTCCGCGAAAAACCGGAGCGCCGCCCGGGTGCCGGGGCTTTTCTTAGCACCGAAGACCTGGACCTCCACGGCTTCAACTCCGGGAGCGGGTGGCGCGTAATCTATCGTTTGGCTCCCAAGCCATGAGAGCCGTAGATTCCCTGGCCCAGTTCGGATCGGGACCCGTCCCCTCACCCGCCCGGAGGCTGGAAATGCGCCTGACCAGGGCTGCCCACGCACTAGCGGTCGCAGCCACCTTCCCGTTGTTCGTCCCCGCCATTCGTTCCGCCCAGGCTCAGTCGGATACCTGGGCCCTGGTGAACGCCCGAATCCAGACCGTGAGCCACGGGGCGATCGACAAAGGAACGATCATCATCCGCAAAGGGCTGATCGAGGCGGTCGGTCCGACGGTTCCGGTGCCGGCCGATGCCCGGGTGCTCGACCTGAGCGGCAAGACCGTCTGGCCCGGCCTGCTCGATCTGACCTCTTCGCTCGGCTTGCCTTCGGCTCCGGCGGGCGGAGGCGGTCCAGGCGGGGGTGGGGGTGGGGGCGGCGGAGCCAGCGCTCAAGCCTCGAGCGGACCCCGGGGGCTCGAGCCCGACCGGGAGGCTGCCAAAGAGCTCAGGGTCTCTCCCAGCGACGTGAAGCCGCTCCGCGATCTTGGCATCACCGCGGTGCTGGTAGCTCCTTCCCGGGGACTATTCCGCGGGATGTCGGCCCTGGTTCCGCTTCGCGACAGCGTCGACGCCACCGCCATCGTCCGGGAGCCGGTGGCCATGCATATCGGGTATCAAGGCGTGTCCGGCGACTATCCCGGGACGTTGCTGGGGGTGATCAGCTACCAGCGCCAGGCGCTCTATGATGCCCAGCGCCACAGTCTGCTGCTCGACCGGTTCCGGACCAATCCTCGAGGCATGTCGCGGCCGGAGCGCGAGGCCCGGCTCGAAGCCCTGGTGCCCGTAGTCCGGGGCCAGATGCCCGCTTTCATCGAGGCGAACAGCGAGAACGAGATTCGGAGGGCCGTCCGGCTCGCCAGGGAATTCAACCTCAAGGCCGCAGTGGTCGGAGCGACTGAGGGCTGGCTCGCGCTCGATGCCCTGGCGGGCAGGCCGCTCGTGGTCTCCGTCAATTTCCCCCAGCCCACTCAGACCACCGGTTGGTCATATCGGCTGAGCCAGCGCCGGACTCCCGGCGACAGCGCGGCCGCCGCACGGGAGGTCCAAAAGCTTCTCGAAGGCAACGCGGCCGCCTTTCACAAGGCCGGGGTTCGGTTTGCCCTCGCTTCCGGCGGCTCGCGGGATTTCCTCCCGAACGTGCGCAAGGCGATCGCGGCTGGACTGCCCGCCACCGTGGCGTTGGAGGCGTTGACCATCAACGCCGCGGAGCTCGCCGGGGCCGGCGAGATCCTGGGCAGCATCGAAACCGGGAAGATCGCCAATCTGGTCGTGTCCACCGGCGACATCCTGGGCGACTCCGCCCGGGTGAGCGCGGTGTTCGTGGACGGGATCCGCTACGAGGTCGCTCCGCCGCCCCCGGTACGAGCCGCGAACGGTGGGGGGGCACCGGCCCAGATGGGCGGCACCTGGGTGGTGAACCTCAGTTCTCCTCAGGGGCCGATGGACATCACGTTCACGGTGGCCCAGAGCGGCGCCACCTTCTCCGGCACCATGACGAGCATGATGGGGACCCAGGAGATCAGCGACGGCCAGATTGCCGGCCGGACCGCCACCTGGAGCATGACCATCCCAGTCGGCGGTCAGTCCATGACGATCAATTACCGCGCCGAGGTCGACGGGAATCAGATGACCGGGACGGCCGACCTGGGCAGCTTCGGTAGCGCCACGTTTACCGCGCAGCGGAGGCCATGATGCGATTTCGGTTCTCTTCCCTCTCTCTGGCAGCGAGCCTTTGTCTCGTTCATCAGGCCCTCGGGCAACCCGCTGCCCCGGCCCAACGCGCTGGGTCCACCCCGACTCCGGTGCTGAGCGTACCCATTCCGCCAGCGGGCACCCTGGTCGCCATCACCAATGCGACCCTCCTGACCGCGAGCCACGGCACCATCGAGAAGGGCACCGTTCTGATCCGGAACGGCAAGATCGCGGCGGTAGGCAGCAACGTTGCGGTACCGCCCGGGGCCCAGGTGATCGATGGCAACGGCAAGTACGTGATGCCGGGCATCATCGATGCCCACTCGCACAGCGCGGCCGAGGCAATCAACGAGGGAAGCCGCTCGGTGACCGCCCAAGTGCGCATCGAGGACGTCCTCCGCGAGGACGCCATCGGGCTCTACCGGTCGCTGGCGGGCGGAGTCACCGCCCTCAACGTCCTGCATGGCTCGGCCAACACGATCGGGGGCCAGAACGCGGTCATCAAGCTGCGCTGGGGCCTACCGGTGGACTCGATGCTCTTTGCCGGTGCTCCGCCGGGCATCAAGTTCGCCCTTGGCGAGAACGTGCGGCAGACCAATCGAGCCATCCTGCCCGGTCAGACCCAGCGCTACCCCCGCACCCGGATGGGACAGGAGGAGGTCCTCCGGGATGGCTTCACCCGGGCCCGGGAATACCAGGCCGAATGGAAGGGGCATGAGAACGCGAGGAAGGCCTGGAAGCGAGGCCAGCCCGAGCCGATTCCCCCGGCCCGCGACCTCCAGCTCGACGCGCTGGTCGAGATTCTGGAGGGGAAGCGGTTGGTGCATGCCCACTCCTACCGCTCGGACGAGATCCTGATGCTGCTCCGGGTAGCGAAGGACTTCGGCTTCCGCATCGCGAGCCTGCAGCACGTGCTGGAGGGGTACAAGATCGCCGATGAGATCGCGGCGGCGGGCACCGGCGCCTCGACCTTCGCCGACAACTGGGCCTACAAGCT
>DATECI010000096.1:0-3049 GCA_035286985.1 Gemmatimonadales bacterium | reverse complement strand
GACGATGCTGTTCGCATTCGGACTCGTGATCGAGACTGTGGGTTTGATCGTGTCAGTCGCTGGCGACGGGCTCGGAGCGGGTGCGGGTGCCGGTGCCGGTGCGGGTGCCGGTGCTGCCGCAGGAGGCCTAGGAGCCGCGCTCCGCGGGGACGGAGCAGGAGCGGGAACCGGCGCCGGCCGGTCGCCGAATGCCAGGGTCGTGTCGGCATTCGGAAGCTGAATATCACGCGCCGCAGTATCGGTGGCCGAAAAGTCATCGGCCTTTCGGCCGCACCCGGTAAGGGCGGCAATACCAACCAGCGCGATCGCAAATGGCCTCATCGGAACCTCCCAGAAGTGTAGAAGAAGCGGACGGATGCCGCGTGACAGACGATCAGACATCCAAAGAAGGAGACGAGGGACCGGGGCGTCTTGGCACGGTGGTCGGATTACAGGGTGATCCTCAGGTCGCGGGTTGGGAACCTCACCAGCAGGTGAAGGGTGCCGCCGAGTGCTTCAACGTAGGTTCTGAGAAGATGGATGCGAGGGTTGGGGCATCGTTCGATCCGGGAGATCCGGGCCTGGGTAACCGAGAGGATGCGGGCCAATTGCTCTTGCGAGCACCGGCAAGACTTTCGGAGCTCGGCCCGGGAGCGCTGCGGTGGGAGCTGCTCGACGATGCGACGATACCGGCTCTCTCGAAGGCCCTTGCGGAGTGAGACCCAGAGTTTCTCGGAATCGGGGAGCTTGTCTTCGTTGAGATAAACGGGTTTCGGAGTGGGTTTATGGCCCGGGCCAGGCTGCCAGGCTTCCATTTCGACCTACCGGTGTGAGTTATGTCGGCCCTGGCATAGTCTGTGGCGGACATATTCCCCGAGAGTGCATCGGAATCGGGACCCCGCCTCAAGATACGAGGCCGATGTGGGGGCCAGGGGTCAGAAAAAGGCGGGTAGGGGTGAATTCGCGCGATGGGCATCTCCCACTCTTAGAGCCAATTCCGCAGGAATCCCGGAGTCAGTCCCTGCAGCCAGCTCGCCATTCTGGTGAACTGACCGGTCAGCAGGAGGAATCCCACCACGATGAGCAGGATTCCACTGACGCGCTGGACCCACCGGATATGGCGGCGGAATCGCTGGAACCAGTCGAGGAAGGCCTCGACCGCCCAGGCGGCAAGGAGGAAAGGGACCGCAAGCCCGAAGGAATACGAACCCAGCAGGACCATCCCCCGGGAAAGACTCTCCTGGGTGGCGGCCAGGCCCAGGATGCCTCCGAGGATCGGGCCGATGCAGGGAGTCCACCCGGCCGCGAAGGCCATTCCCACCAGCACCGACCCCAGATATCCCACCGGCTTTCGGTCGAGGTGGAGCCGGGAATCGCGATCCAGGAAGCCCAGCTTGAGCACCCCCAGGCAATAAAGCCCGAAGAGAATGATGAGCACGCCGCCCACCCGCTGGATCCAGACTTCGTAGTACTTGAGGGCCCGGCCCAGTACGGTGGCGCTGGCGCCGAAAAGCATGAACACCAGGGTGAAGCCCAGGACGAAGAGACCGGCATGGAGCATGGCGATCCGCCGCCGTCCGGTCATCTCGTCGAAGGTGAAGCCAGTGACGAAACCGAGATACGAGGGTACCAGCGGAAGGACGCAGGGGGAGAGAAAACTCAGCAAGCCCCCGACGAAGGCGAGCAGGATGCTCAGATTGGGCGTGTCGTTCATGAGCCGGTGCTGTCCCCCGGGAACCAGGCCACGGGCGGCACGCCGATCGGAGGCTCTTCCTCCTCGGAGCGCTGGGGCACCAGGGCAAGCAGCTCGTCGAGCGCCTCCAGCGGACCGCTGCCCACCTCGTCGAGCGCCCACTCAAAGGTCCCCCGCTTCGGACCCTTCACCGTAAGGATGAATCGGGCGGTATAGATGCGGCGGCGATCGGCTTCGAGCCGGGAGAGAATGGCGGTGCCGAAGTCGCGGCCCTCGCGGCGCACTACCCGGAACGCCCAGATTCGGTCGATCTCGGAGACCGGAAGCACCTCACGCAGCACCTGGGCCAGTCGCTCCCAGCCGGGGCCGGTTCCCGGCGCGGGTGGTGAGGTGGTGGAATGCAGTTTGGTCATGAAGCATCGGAAGCTAGGGGGCTCGTAGGACCCTATCAAGCTATGTTATCCGCCATGAACTCCGTGACAGTATGCCTGCTGCTGGCCGGGGCTACCCTGAGCGAAGGTACGGCGAGTTGGGCCGGAGCCCAGGTACCGCGTGATACCTTGCCGCGACCCGACACCACCAGGCGGGTCACGCTTCCCGCGATCGAGGTCAGCGTGACCCGCGCCACGGAAGACCGGGCCCGGCTTCCCATGGCGGTCGGAGTGCTCGACTCGAGCGCGGTCCGCGGCGCCCAGCTCACCCTTGGGCTCGACGAGTCCTTGAGCCGGCTGCCCGGAGTGGTGGTGCTCAACCGATACAACTACTCGCTCGACCAGCGGGTCTCGCTGCGGGGAGCGGGGAGCCGGGCCAACTTCGGCCTGCGAGGGGTCAAGGTCCTGATTGATGGAGTTCCCCAAACGCTCCCGGACGGCCAGAGTCAGCTCACCAATCTCGACCTCGGACTGGTGGATCGCGTGGAGGTGCTGACCGGCTCGGCGGGAGCGCTGTACGGCAATGCCTCGGGGGGCGTCCTCGCCTTCTCGACTGAAACGCCCTCGGCCCCGTGGAGCGCGCGCTTCCGAGTGACCGGGGGGAGCTTCGATACCTGGAAAGGCCAGTCGGTCCTCGGAGCCAATCGCGGGCGGGTGCAGGGAACGATGGCGCTCTCGCGCTGGAGGACCGGCGGATTCCGTCAGCACAGCGCCGCCTCGACCTGGCAGTTCAGCAGCAAGCTCGACTTCGATCTGGGCGGGCACTCGACCCTCGGCCTCCGCCTGGCAGCGGCCAATGCCCCGAAGGCCGAACATCCCGGCGCGCTGACGGCCGCGGAATACGAAGAGACCCGGGACAGCGCCGCGGCGGCCAACCTCAATCGAGGGGCGGACAAGAGCGTAGTTCAGCAACAACTGTCGGTCCGGTATCGCTGGTCGGGAACCC
>DATECI010000095.1:0-5573 GCA_035286985.1 Gemmatimonadales bacterium | reverse complement strand
GGGGGGGGGGGGGGGCGAACGCTGGTCGGCGGAGGACCTCACCTCGGCCGGGCGGGCCTACGTAGTCCTGGGTGCCGATGACCCCGACGCGGCTCGGGCGGCACTCCGGCTGTTCGATGCCGCGATCGCCGCCGACTCGGGTGGGGGGGCGCTGGAGCCGCGGGTTCGGGTCGGCGATCTCTTTCTCGATCGCTACAACGCCCCGGACGCGCGGGCCAGCTACCAGGAGGTCATAACCCGGGCGCCGGCCCACTCCCGCGCGCTGCTCGGGCTGGCCCGGGTGCTGGCATTCGAGGGGAGCCCGGAGGCGTTCGACGCGGTCCGGCGGAGTCTTGCCGCCAATCCCGGGCTGGTTCCCGCCCAGGTCCTGCTGGGCGGGCTCCATCTCGATGCCGAAGCGCATGATTCTGCGGCCGCGGCCGGCGGTCGGGCCCTGGCGGTGGATTCGACCGAAGTGACCGGGTGGGCTCTGCTCGGCGCGGCGGCCTGGCTTCGAGGAGATTCGGCCGGCTTCGAGTTGGCCCGCAGCGGCGCGGGCCGGTTCCATCCCCGCCCGGCCGAGTTCTTCGCGGCCGTAGCCGAGTGGACCGCCCGGCATCGCCGGTACGCCGATGCCGTTCGCTTCGGCTGGGAAGCGGCGGCCCTGGATCCGGATTCGCCCCGGGCGCTGGGCGTGCTCGGGATCAACCAGCTGCGGGTCGGCGCGATGGATTCGGGCCGGGTCCACCTGGAGCAGGCCTTCGCGCGCGACCCGTTTCACGTGTGGTACAAGAACACCCTCGACCTGCTCGACGAGCTTCGCGGCTTTCGGACTGTCGCGACCGCGCGGTTCCGCATCGTCGCGCCGGCCGGAGAAGCGGATCTCTTGTCGTTTTACCTGGGTCCCCTGCTCGAAGAAGCGTACGATTCGCTCGCGGCCCGCTACGAGTACCGCCCTGCCACGCCGGTGCGGATCGAGCTGTTCCGGCGCCACGCCGATTTCTCGGTGCGAACCGCGGGACTGACCGGCTTGGGTGCGCTGGGGGTGAGTTTCGGCCCTGTGCTCGCCATGGACGCACCTGGGGCCCGAGAGGCCGGGGCATTCAACTGGGGCTCGACGGCCTGGCACGAGCTGGCCCACACCTTCACCCTCGGACTCTCGAACCACCGCGTTCCCAGATGGTTTTCGGAGGGACTCTCGGTCCTGGACGAGCGCCGGGCCCGGCCCGGCTGGGGCGATGGCCCTTCGGTGGCATTCCTGGCTGCCTTCAAGGGCGACCGCCTGCGGACGATGAGCCGGCTCAACGAGGGGTTCGTCCGTCCCTCCCATGCCGCGGAGATCCAGTTCAGTTACTACCAGGCGTCACTGGTTTGCGAAATGATCGAGGAGCTGTGGGGTCGAAAGGCTCTGGTCGCGATGCTGCGAGCCTATCGCGACGGGCTCAACACCCCGCGCGTCTTCCAATCAGTGCTCGGTCTCGACGAAGCAGCCCTGGGCCGCCGGTTCGCGGCGTGGGTGCAGCGGCGCTTTGCCGGGCCGCTGTCCGGCGTCGCCTCCTGGGACGGCCGGTCCCCCTTCGAGGGAGAGGTGCTCAACTTGATGCGGGAAGGGAAGTCGCTGCTCGAAGCCGGCCGGCGGGACGAGGCCCGGGCTCGGCTGGAGCGCGCCGCAGCGCTCTTTCCGGAATACACCGGGCCGGATGCGCCCCTCCTGTTGCTCGCTCGGCTCCTTGCCGATGGGGGCGACCTGCGGGCGGCGGCGGGCGCGCTGGGCCGCTATACCGCGCTCGACGAAGCGGCCTGGGAGCCCAACGCCAGGGAGGCGGAGCTTCGGGAGAAGGTGGGTGACCTGGCCGGCGCGCGAGGCGCGCTGGAGCGCATGCTGTGGATCTCGCCCTACGACCCGGGATTACATGAGCGACTCGCCGGGATGGGGGAGCGGCTCGGGGACCATCGCCTGGCGGTGCGGGAGCGGCGCGCGGCTCTGGCGGCGGGGCCGGCCGATCCCCTCGAAGCCCGCTATCAGCTGGCCCGGTCGCTGGCGCTCGCGGGCGATCTGCCGGCGGCAAAGTGGGAGGTGCTCCGGGTGCTTGAGGTGGCCCCGGGGTTTGAAAAGGCCCAGGCCCTGCTGGTGGAGCTGGCGGGCCGGCGTCCCGAGAGCGCAGGGAGAATCCCATGAGGCGTTGGGTGAGGCGTTGGGTCGGCATCCTGGTGGCTGCAGTTGGCCTGGCCGGGTCGGTCACGCTGATCGGGGCCCAATGGAGGCGCGTGAACGGAGAGGAAGCGCTCTACGCGCCGCCTAACCCGCGGTACGATGGCCGGTTCACCTATGCCCGCATCAAGTTCACCCAGAACTGCTGCGTGTATGGCGGCCGGTACCGGGACGTGAAATGGGGCCACGATTACCCCCGGGCCGATTTTCACCTTCCCAAGATCCTGGAAGAGCTCACCACGATGCGGGTCCGGACCGACGGGAGCGCTATCGTGGCGCTCGACGATCCGGAGCTCTTCAAGTTCCCCTTCGCCTATCTCTGCGAAGTCGGCTACTGGCTCCCCAGCGACCCAGAAGTCGTGGGACTGCGCAACTACCTGCTCAAGGGCGGGTTCGTCATCGTGGACGACTTCGAGCGGAGCCACTGGTACAATTTCGAAGAACAGATGAAGCGGGTGCTGCCGGCAGCGCGGCTGATCCCGCTGACCGCGGCTCACCCCATCTTCGATTCGTTCTACCGGATCGAGTCGCTCGAGTACTGGGACCAGAACTTCGGCACCCAGGCCCAGTTCTATGGCGTCTTCGAGGACAACGACCCGACCAGGCGGATGATGATGATCGTGAATTACAACTTCGACGTGAGCGAATTCTGGGAGCACTCCAACGAAGGGTTTTTCCCGGTCGCGCTGACCAACGAAGCCTACAAACTGGGCGTGAACTACCTGATCTACGCCTTCTCCCGCTGACCGGAAAGGATCCCGCGTGACCGCCACCTCCTCTACTCCCGCGCTCGATCATCTGGACGACGTCGCCCTCGCCGAGCGACTCCAGGTCGCGCAGGGCCGGATTCTCGCGGAGCTGCGCAAGATCATCGTCGGGCAGGACGGGGTGATCGAGCAGACTCTGGTTGCGCTCCTGGCGGGGGGGAACTGCCTGATCATCGGAGTGCCCGGACTCGCCAAGACGCTGCTGGTCCATTCGCTGGCCCAGGCGCTGGATCTCAGGTTCTCGCGGATCCAGTTCACCCCCGACCTGATGCCGTCGGACGTCACCGGTACCGACGTGATCCAGGACGATCCCGCCAGCGGCAAGCGGCATCTCGTTTTCATGCGGGGGCCGATCTTTGCCAACGTGGTCCTGGCCGACGAGATCAACCGGACCCCGCCCAAGACCCAGGCTGCGCTCCTCGAGGCCATGCAGGAGCACCGGGTCACGGTGATGGGCAAGACCTATGAGCTGGAGCCGCCCTTCTTCGTGTTCGCCACTCAGAATCCGATCGAGCTGGAGGGCACCTATCCCCTTCCCGAAGCCCAGCTCGATCGCTTCCTGTTCGAGGTGGTGATCGGCTATTCCCCGGAGGCCGATGAGGTGACGATCGTGCGGGGAACCACCGCGGCGCCGCCCGAGGCGATCCGGGCGGTCGTGTCGCGCGAGGAAATCCTCGCGTTCCAGCGGCTGGTCCGGCGGGTGCCGGTGGCCGATCCGGTCGTGGAGTACGCGGTGCGCCTGGCCCGGCTCTCCCGGCCGGTCGAACCCGGCGCCCCCGATTTCATCCGGCAGTACCTGGCCTATGGCGCGAGCGTCCGCGCGCCCCAGGCGCTGGTGCTCGGCGGAAAGGCCCGGGCCCTGCTTTCCGGGCGGGCTCACGTGAGCTTCGACGACATCCGTGCCCTCGCCCCCGCGGTCTTCCGGCACCGGCTCCTCCTCAACTTCCAGGCCCAGTCGGAGCGGGTGACCACCGATCAGCTCACCGATCGGCTGCTCGCTGTCGTCCCCACCCCGCGCTCCGGGCTCTAGATGACGGCCACCGCTCCCGCCGCGTTCCTGGATCCCGCCCTGCTCGCGCGCATCGGCGATCTTCCCCTGCTGGCTCGGACGGTGGTGGATGGGTTCATGCATGGGCTGCACCGGTCGCGCCGGGTAGGTCTTTCGCTCGATTTTGCCGAGCACCGCGCCTACCAGCCGGGCGACGACATCCGCCGGATCGACTGGAGGGTGTACGGCCGAACCGACCGCTTCTACGTCAAGGAATACGAAGCGGATACCAACGCGGCCGTGATGTTCGCGCTGGACGCGTCCGGTTCGATGGACTTCGCCAGTGGACCGCTCAGCAAGTTCGATTATGCCCGGTTCCTGGCGGCCTCGCTGGCGTGGCTTTCCCAGCGCCAGGGCGACCGGGTGGGTCTGGTCACCTTCGCGGGCGATCTCCTCGACGTGGTGCCGCCATCTACCCGGCACCTCCAACTCATCCTCCACACCCTGGGCCGCGCCCGGGCTGCGGGAGCCGGGCGGCTCGCCCCGGTTTTGGAGCGGGCGGCCCGATTGATGAACCGCGCGGGGATCGTGGTGGTGATCTCCGATTGCTACGAAGATCCGGCCCAGGTGCAGCACAGCATCGGCGCCCTCAGGGGGCGGGGGCACGACGTCATCCTGTTTCACGTGCTCGATCCCGCTGAACGGGACCTTCCCGGCGACGCGCCCGCGACGTTCGAAGATGCCGAATCCGGCGAGCGCCTTCCCCTCCGTCCCGAAGCTCTGCGGCCGCGCTATCAGGCGCAGATGGAGGAGCACCGGCGCGAGCTGGCCCGCCGGCTGGGAGCGGATCGAGTGGACTATGTCTCCCTGGTGACGGAGCAGCCGCTCGACTTGGCGCTCCACGCCTACCTGGAGCACCGGCTGGCAGCGAGCCGAGTGCGCTGATGGGCGGACTCGGGTTTCTGGTTCCGGCGTTTTTGGCGGGGCTCGCCGCCCTCGTGGTGCCGATCCTGATTCACCTGCGGCACCGCGAATGGGAGCGGCCCCACCGCTTTCCCTCCCTCATGTTTCTCCGCCGGATTCCGATCCGGACCGCCCGCCGGAGGCGGATTACCGATTGGCTGCTGCTGGCCCTGCGTGCCGCGGTGCTGGTCCTCCTGGTGGCGGCCTTTGCGCGTCCGTTTCTCAGGGGGAACGAGGCGGCCCTCCGCTCTCCTTCCCGCGCGGTCGCCCTGTTGCTCGACCGTTCCCTGAGCATGAGCCACGGAGAGGTCTGGGCGGCTGCGCTGGACTCGGCCCGACGGATCGTGGGTTCGCTCCGGCCGGAGGATCGGGTTACGGTGATCCGGTTCGATGACCAGGCCGAAGTTGCCCAGCCGCTTACCGGAGACCGGGCCGCCGCGCTCGCGGCAATCTCAGCCACCCGGCCCGGGCCCCGGGGAACCCGCTACGCCGCGGGACTCCGTGCCGCCCGGCAGACCCTTGCGGCCGATTCCCTGGGGGGAGGGGCGGGCGGTGAGATCCTGGTGGTGACCGATCTTCAGCGAAGCGGGTTAGCGGGATTGGCTGGCCTCGAATTGCCGGCCGGGATCGAGGTCCGCGCGATCCCGGTCGGGCCCCGCACCCG
>DATECI010000094.1:0-8973 GCA_035286985.1 Gemmatimonadales bacterium | reverse complement strand
CTCGAAGCACTTCGGCGTTTTGCCGCGCTGCAGGATCTGGTGGGGGCCTTTCGGTCGATCCGGGCGGAATACGGGGTGCCGCCCGGGCAGACGGTCCGCGCGATGGTGACCAACCCGGGGCCCGACATTCGGGAAGTCCTGCGCACCGATCGCCCGACCGTGCGCCGGTTGGCCAAGGTTTCCAGCCTCGAGCTGCGCAACCGCGGGGAAGAGGGGGACGCCACCGGCACCGCCCACGCCGTTCTGCTCGATGGCTCGGCAGTGAGCATCCCGCTGGGAGACATGGTGGATCTCGCCAGGGAATGCGCCCGCCTGCAAGCCGAGGCCGAACGCCTCTCCGGACTCATTCGGGGCCAGGAAGCCAAGCTGGGCAACCAGGAATTTCTGGCCAAAGCACCGCCGGCGGTGGTGGCGCGGGAGCGCGAGAAGCTTACCACCTGGCGGGAGCAGGCCGTCGTTCTGGCCGAGAAACGCCAGCGGCTGGGGTGTTAGCCGTGCGGCTGCTCGCTGCCACGCTCCCTCTCTATCCCGCCCTCCTGCTCGCTTGCGCCCGAGTCATGCCCCCGCCGGGCGGACCGGAGGACCGAGTCGAGCCTGCGATCGTGGCGACGAAGCCCGATTCCGAGGCGGTCCTTTCCGGTTTCGAGGACGAGGTGTCCTTCCAGTTCAACGAAGTGATTTCCGAGGGCTCCTCTCCCAACTTCGGCCTCGGGACCGGCGACCTGGAAAAGCTCATCCTCCTCTCCCCTTCCACCGCGGTGCCCGAGGTGCGCTGGCGGCGCACTCGCATTACGACCCGCCCCCGCGAGGGATGGCAGCCCAACCTCGTCTACCGGGTTGAGCTCCTGCCAGGGGTGGCAGATCTGTCCGGCAACCGGAGCGTCCGCGGGTCCGTAGTCACCTTCAGCACGGGGGCGGCCTTGCCCAACTGGACCCTGCACGGACAGGTGGTGTCCTGGGCCACCCAGCGGCCGATTCCGCGGGGGCTGGTCGAGGCAGTACTCCTTCCCGACAGTCTGTCCTATCGGACCGCGGCCGATTCGGCGGGCCGCTTCGTTTTGGGGCCCATTCCGCCGGGGGAATACCTCGTGTTCGGGGTGCTCGATCAGAACCGGGATTTCCGCTGGGACCGGCGCGAGGATTATGACACGGTGCGGGTGGCGGCCGGCCGGGACAGCGTGGGAGAGATCTGGACGTTCCGCCACGACTCGACGGCGGCGCGGATCACTACCAGCGTGGTCCGGGATTCCATTGCCCTGGGTCTCACGTTTTCCCAGCCGCTGAATCCCTACCAGCGGCTTCCCGCGGATTCGGTGCGGGTCCTTCTCTTACCCGATTCGATTCCGGTTCCGGTCGTACGGATTCTCCCCCAGACGGAATTCGATGCCGCCTTGCGGGCGCGGGTGGCCGTGGACACGACTCCGGCGGGCCGGGTCCGGGCCGACAGCATTCGGGCCGATTCCATCGCCCGGGTCCGGGCCGACAGCATTCGGGCGGATTCGGTCGCCCGGGCGCGGCGAGCTGCCGAGATCCGGATTCCCGGAGCGGAACGGCGGCAGATTCCGGCGGTGGATACCGTGGGCCGGGCCCCCCTCCGCACCAAACCCGCCCCGTTCGACAGGCTGGTGATCGAGCTCGGCGCGCCGCTCCGACCCGGAGCCCGGTACGCGATCATCGTGCGTGGACTGGAAAACCTGTCCCGCGTAGCCGGAGAGGCCCGCGCCGTGGTAGCGGTCCCCGAGCGGCCTCGGGCCGACACGGCCGCGGTCAAGCCCGATACCGGTCGCACTAGGTTGCGATGAACGACCCCCGCCGCCTGCTACCTTCGGTTGCGCGGCTGCTCGAAGACCCCGCCGTCCGCACCTTGCTCGGGAGCGTACCGCGCAACCTGGTCGTCGCCGCCGCCCGCGAGGCGGTCGAATCGGCCCGCGATGGCGCGGTCCCCGAGGACTGGGCGGCCGAAATCGCTGAGCGGGTTAACCGCCGAACCGCCCCATCCCTCCATCCGGTGCTCAATGCCACCGGGGTCGTACTCCATACCAATCTCGGCCGGGCTCCCCTGGCCCCGTCCGCCATCGCGGCCATCGAAGCGGTGGCCGCGGGATATTGCACCCTCGAGCTCGATACCGCGACCGGAACCAGGGGGAGCCGCTCCGATCACTGTGCGTCGCTCCTCGCGATGCTGGCAGGAACTCCGGATGGGCTGGTCGTGAACAATGCCGCCGGGGCCCTGCTGCTGGCCTTGAACGCGGTGGCCGCAGGCAAAGAGGTGTTGATCTCGCGGGGGGAGCTGATCGAGATCGGAGGGTCGTTCCGGATTCCCGACATTCTCGAAAAGAGCGGGGCGACCCTGCGGGAGGTCGGCACCACCAATCGCACCCATGTCGACGACTATCGGGGCGCCCTTCGCTCCGCGACGGGAGCAGTGCTCACGGTGCACCGCTCGAACTTCGAACAATCCGGGTTCGTCGCGACCCCGGCGCCGGCCGAGCTTGCCGGGTTGGCTCGGCAGGCCGGGTTGCCATACCTCTACGACGTGGGAAGCGGGCTTCTCGCCGATCTCTCGACCTTCGGGCTAATTGGTGAGCCGAGGGTTGCGGATGCGGTGAGCGCGGGGGCCGATCTCGTGGTGTTCAGCGGCGACAAGCTGTTGGGCGGTCCGCAAGCGGGCTGCCTGGTGGGGAAAGCCGAGCTCATTGCCCGAGCCAAGCGTAACCCGCTCGCGCGCGCGCTCCGGGCCGACAAGCTCACGCTCGCGGCTCTGGAAGCGACTCTCTCCCTGTACCACGACCCCAGCCGGGCCATTCAGGAAATACCGGTTCTGCGGATGCTGACGTTGAGCGCGGCCGAGCTCCGGGCCCGGGCCGCTCGTCTCCAGGAGGCCGTGGCTTCGTCCGCTCGACAGCATAACCGCCCGACCGCCCTCGTCGCCGGCCATTCCGCTGTCGGCGGGGGTTCGTTTCCCGGTGCCGAACTGCCGACGACGCTGGTGGCAATCGATCCCGGACCGCTGGGCGCGGCGGGACTCGCCCTGCGACTCCGCCTGGGCACTCCTTCGGTCATCGCGCGGATCCAGGACGACCGGGTCCTCCTGGATCCGCGGACCTTGCCGGAGAACGCTCTTGCCGAGGTCGGGGAGGCGATCAGCCGGGCCCTCCAGGACGACTAGGCGCCCCCGGCCTGGTCGAGCTTGGCGAGGATGTCGGTGCCGCAGCGAATATGAAGGGTAGACACCGGATTATACTTCCGCCCCATGGAGATGCGGGTGGCGGTGGCGGCGTCAGGCCGGGGCAGCAACCTGGCCGCGCTGCTCGGCGAGTTGGCGAAGGATGGATCCGGCGCGCGGGTCGCCTTGGTGGTGAGTAATAGCGCGGAAGCCGGGGCCCTTGCGATCGCCCGGCGGCACGGGATCCCGGTGCATGTATTCGAGAATTATTCCGACCCCTCCGAGTGGAATCGGGTGCTTCAGGCGGCCGCCATCGACCTGGTGATCCTGGCCGGCTATCTCAAGCAGGTCCCGGCCGACACGGTAACGACTTGGCGCGGTCGGATGATCAATATCCATCCCGCCCTGCTGCCGAAACACGGAGGCCCCGGCATGTACGGAGCCAGGGTGCACCAAGCGGTGATCGCGGCCGGGGACTCCCAGTCAGGGGCGACCGTGCACCTGGTGAGCGAAGAATACGATCGAGGTCGGATCCTCGGCCAGGCAACTGTGCCGGTGGAACCGGACGACACCCCCGAGTCTCTGGCGGCCCGGGTGCTCGAGGTCGAGCATCGCCTGCTCCCCGCCGCGGTCCTGGCGGCGGCGCGCGAAGGAAGGCCGGTGCCCTTTCGATTGGAAGATGAGCCGCGCAGCACCGCAGTTTCCCAGCTCCCTAGTTCCCTAGCTCCCTAGCCTCCTAACGCCGATCCTATGCTCCGCGCGCTGATCTCGGTAAGCGACAAACGCGGCATCGTGGAGTTCGCCCGCGGCCTGATCGAACTGGGGTGGGAGATCGTGTCCACGGGCGGCACTGCAGCTTCCCTCAAGAAAGCGGGAATTCCGGTCACCTCAGTGGAGCAGGTGACCAGGTTCCCCGAGATCTTGGATGGCCGGGTCAAGACCCTGCACCCGGCGATTCACGCCGGATTGCTGGCACGGCCCAATCTTCCCGAGCACGTGCGAGAGCTCGAGACCCGCGGTATCCAGCCGTTCCAGCTGGTGGCGGTGAATCTCTATCCCTTCCGCGCTACCATCGCGAATCCGTCGGCTACTCTGGAAGATGCGATCGAGAACATCGATGTAGGAGGGCCCAGCATCCTTCGGGCTGCGGCCAAGAACTACGAGAACGTCATCCCGGTGGTGGATCCCACCGACTACCGCTGGGTGCTCGACCAGCTGCGCAACGGCTCGCTCGCCGAGGAATCCCGGCGTTCCCTCGCGGCCAAGGTGTTCGGCCATACCGCCGAGTACGATACCGCGGTTGCAGGATACCTGACCGCGCCGGAAGAGGGCCTGCCTCCGCGGATCAATCTGTCGGTGGAACGAATGGAGGAGCTCCGGTACGGGGAGAATCCCACCCAGCGGGCGGCGCTCTACGCCACCGAGGAGCCCCGGGGCATCCGAGACATGAAGCAGCGCCACGGCAAGGGAATGTCGTTCAATAACCTGCTCGACATCGACGCCGCCACCGCGGCGGTCGCGGCGTGGAAGAACCGGCCCGCGTGCGCCATCATCAAACACACCACCCCGTGCGGGATCGCGGTGGGCCGCACCGCGCTCGAGGCCCTGACCAAGGCCCGGGCCACCGATCCGGTCTCCGCGTTCGGAGGGGTGGTAGCCTGCAATACCGTGGTCGACCGCGACATGGCCGAATCGCTCCGGGATCTCTTCGTGGAGGTCGTGGTCGCGCCGTCGATTCCGGAGGATGCGCTCGAGATCTTCAAGGAAAAGAAGAATCTTCGCGTGGTGGAGCTGCCGATCGGTATTCCGGCCGGATCGCTCGACTGGAAGAGCGTGCGGGGCGGGTTCCTGGTGCAGGACCGCTTCACCTTCGACCCCTCGGAGGAAGGCTGGAAAGTGGTCACCACCCGAGGACCCACACCGGAGGAGTGGAACGATCTTCGGTTTGCCTGGGCGGCGGTGGCATCGATCAAGTCGAATGCCATCATGGTCGTGCACAACGAGCAGGCGATCGGTATCGGCTCCGGGCAGATGAGCCGGGTGGACGCGGTATTCCTGGCCATCCACAAAGCCCGGCAGCAACAGCACCGGACCGAGGCGGCGAGCCTCGCGTCCGACGGCTTCTTCCCCTTTCCCGACGGAGTCGAAGAAGCGGCCCGGGCCGGGATTGGTGCCATTATCCAGCCCGGCGGCTCGGTCCGAGATGCCGAGGTCATCGCGGCAGCCAACCGGTACGGCATGGCGATGGTGCTGACCGGGCGGCGGATGTTCAGACACTAGATGGCGGTGAACGGTCAACGGTCAACGGTCAACGGGAACAGCCCAGCGACGTAGACGCCACCGTGAGGGCAAGTCCCGTTCACCGTTGACCGTTCACCGTTCACGCATTCAGGAACACATGGCCGCTAGCAAAGAGCGTCCCCCGTACGGCTTCGCCGCGCTCCTCGCGTTGGCGGCCTTCGGCATCTACCTCGCCACCCTGGCTCCCACCACGGCCTTCTGGGATACGTCCGAGTACATCGCCGCCGCCAAGACGCTGGGCATCCCCCACCCCCCGGGCAATCCGCTCTTCGTCGTGCTGGCGCACGTCTTCGGCCTCCTCCCGCTGGCCGCCTCCTATGCCGTTCGGATCAACCTGTTTGCCGCGGTCACCAGTGCGCTCGCCGCCGGCTTTTGGTTCCTGGTCGCGGAGCGATGGCTGCGCAAGTTGGTGACCGACCGCACGCTTCGGCTCGGCGCCGCGGCCTCCGGCGTGCTGGTGGGAGCGTTATCCTGGACCGTGTGGAACCAGTCCACCGTGAACGAAAAGGTGTACACGGTCTCCCTTTTCTTCATGGCGTTGGCCGTCTGGCTGGCAGTACACTGGGGCGACGACGAATCGGGGCCGCATCGGGACCGCTGGCTGGTCCTGATCGCGTATGTGCTCGCCCTGACTTCCACCAATCACATGCTGGGGGTGCTGGCCGCCCCGGCGGTCGCGGTGTATGTGCTCTGGACCGATTGGCGGATCATCACGCGCCCCTGGGCGGTGGTGATGGGCTGGTTCGTGTTCATGGGGGTGACCGGGGTCTGGCAGCAGATTCTCTCCTGGCTCTTCGGACCGCCGGGAACGGTCCCCGGGGGCCTTTCCGTAACCTCGATCCTGGTGCTCCTCGTCACTCTGTCGCTGCTTACCTGGGCCGCCATCCGGGATTACCGGAATCCGCTCCTGTTCCTCGGAATCCTGGCCGTGCTGGTCGGGGTTTCGCTCAACTACCTCTTCCTGCCGATTCGGGCGGCCCAGTTCCCTGCCATCAACGAAGGCGAGCCGGTCGGGTTCTTCAGTCGGGCGCTCAACGACGTGCTCAACCGGGTGCAGTATCAGAAACCCTCGGTGTTCAACAAGCCCTGGTACCCGTACACCGAGCCGCGGAGTCCTGACTTCTTCTTCTCCCAGCTCGCCAACTACTGGCAGTACTTCACCTGGCAGTTTGCCCGGGACTGGCCCGGCATGCTCCGGGGTCTGGCCACCGCGGTCTTTGCGGTGACCGGTCTCTCCGGGCTCTGGAGCATGCTCAAGAAGGACCGCCGGGCCGGGGTTGCCGCGGCCGCGATGCTGTTCACCCTCACGCTCGCCCTGGTCTTCTATCTCAACTTCAAGTACGGGTTCTCGATGCACCCCGACCGCCCCGAGATCACGGGCGAGATGCGGGAGGTGCGCGAGCGAGACTATTTCTTCCTCTGCTCCTTTGCCTTCTTCGGCACCCTCGTGGCGGCCGGGCTGGGCACCGCGGCGGTGGAGGCCGCCAGGAAGCTCCGGAGCCGAGCCGCGGCGCTGCCGGTTTTCGCACTCGCGCTGGTTCCGCTTTTCGGCAACTGGGCCACCGCCAGCCGGGCCCGGGAATGGATCGCCCACGACTTCGCCCGGGACCTGCTCGAATCGGTGGAGCCGTACGGCATCCTGATCACCGCGGGCGACAACGACACCTTCCCCCTCTGGTTCGCCCAGGAAGTCGAGCGGATCCGGCCCGACGTGACCCTGGTGAATCTGTCGCTCGCGAACACCGATTGGCATCTCCGCCAGGTGCGCCGGCGAGCCACGCCGGCATTCGATCCGGCGACTTCAATCGACTTGTGGAAGCCGAAGAGCGACACCGCCGCCATCCGGCTCGGGGTTCCGGGTCCGGAAAGCTGGGAGAAGCCGGCCGATCCGGTCTTTTCGCTGACCGAGCGAGAGCTCGACAGTCTTCCGGAAATCTCCCGGGTACCAAAGGGGAGTGGGGTACGGTTCGGCGAGCTGGAGATTGCCTTCGCCAGCGAATTCGTGGAGAAGAAGGACCTCGCGGTGGTCTTTCTCATTCGCGACAATCTCGGCAAACGGACGATCTACTTCGCCTGGAGCGCGGCCAATTATCCGGATGAAACCCTCGGCCTCACCCCGTACCTGGTATCGCAGGGCCTGGTGCGCAGGCTGAATCCCAAGCCGGTCCAGCCGGGCGGCAATATCGAGTTCACCACGATGGGCCATACCGACATGGCCCGCACCAAGGAGCTCCTGGAAAAGGTCTATCGCTGGGAGAGCGCGGCTCGAGACCGGCCCCATGGCTGGATGGACGCCCCGTCCGCGTCGATTCTCCGCCTCTATTCGATCGTCTATGGGCTCACGGCGGAGGCCTTCCGGCAGCGGGGTGACTCGGCCCTCGCGGCCCGGGCGGACTCGATCGCGCGGCGGGTGGACCAGGAGATCCGGAAAGCGGCAGGACCGTAGGACGGCTCGGGCGCCCAACGGACAGACCGCAAGCGCGGTTCCCTACCGCCTACCGACCGGTCGACTCCCCTTCGCCTTTTCGCCCCAATCTCGCCAGAGTAGCCCAGCGCACCAGGGCGGCCTCGGTCGAGATGCCGAGGGCCCGGCGAATGTTGGTGCGGTGAAAGGTGATCGTTTTTTCGTCCAGCCCGATCGCCTGGGCAATCTCCGCGTTGCTCTTCCCCTCCCCCAGCAACAGGATGATCTGCCGTTGCCGGGGGCTCAGCTGCTCGAGCCCCAGGCCTTGCTCCTCCGGGGTGACCGCCCGCCGCTTGAGGGCATCCCTCGCGACGTAGCGGCGTCCGGCCATGACCTCGGTAATGGCCGATTCGAGCACTTCGATTCCGGAATCCTTGGGCACGAAGCCATCCGCGCCGGCCTGGATCGTCGCTTCGGCCAGGGCCTTGTCCACGAACATCGTCACAATGAGAATCTTGAGTTCGGGCCGCCGGGCCTTGATCGGAGCGATGAGATCGAGGCCGTTGCCTCCCGGCATGGACATGTCGAGGAGCAGGCAGTCGGCATCCTGGCATGCGACCAGCGCCAGGGTGTCGGGGCCGTTATGGGCCACGCCCACCACCTGGTGCCGCGGCTCCAGCAAGCGCTTGAGGCCCTGCACCACCAGATGATGGTCGTCGGCCAGGAGGAGCCGCACCACGACCTATGCTCCGGCCAGCGGGAAGCTGACCTCGATCCGGGTGCCCTGCCCTTTCTCGGAGCGCAGATCGAATTCGCCCCCGGCAAGCACCGCCCGTTCCTGCATGGCGACGAGGCCAAGCCCCGGACCGGGCCCATCAGCATCGAAGCCACACCCCCGATCCTCGATCCGGAGCCGGACATAGCCGTCCTCCAGATCGAGTGCAACGGCGGCTTCACGACACCCCGAGTGACGAGCCACGTTACGGAGCGCCTCCTGAGTGATCCGGTAGGCCGCGAGGGCCGCATCCCACCGGAGCGGAACCGCCTGTTCCGGAACGTCGAGACCCACCGTCAGCCGGTGGGTGCGCTCGACTTCCTCGGA
>DATECI010000093.1:0-2294 GCA_035286985.1 Gemmatimonadales bacterium | reverse complement strand
GGACTGGCCGAGCGCGCCGTTGCCTGGGTCGCTTCTGGGGGAGTGGTCCGCCGGAGGGCCCGGGGCAGGACCCTGGTCCTGGCGTACCACAACGTGCTCCCCGTGGGGCAACCCGCCCTGGGCGACCGATCCCTGCATCTCGCATTTGCCGAGTTTTGCACTCAGCTCGATTTGCTTCAAGCTCACTGTGAGATCGTGGCCCTCCCCAGCCTCTTGCGGCCCGCAAACCGGGGCGAGGGCCCTCGCGTGGGCATCACTTTCGACGACGCCTACCGCGGTGCCGTGATAGCCGGCGTAGCCGAGCTGGTCCGTCGCGGGCTTCCTGCCACCATCTTCGTTGCCCCCGGGCTGCTGGGCGACCGGAGCTTTTGGTGGGACCAGGCCGCGGAGGGAGCCGGGGCGCCGGAGGTACCTCCTGCGATCCGGGTGCGCGCTCTCGGTCCCTGCAGGGGAAGCCACGACCTCATCCGGGCCGATTGGCGCCGGCAGGGGTTTTCCCTGGACGGGGTTGCGCTGCCTCCCGCCCTCCGGTCGGCAACCGAAGCCGAGGTGACCGCTGCTGCCGCCCAACCGGGTATCTCCTTGGGTGCGCACTCATGGAGCCATCCGAATCTGGTGGCGCTGGAAGACGTCTCGCTGCAGATGGAGCTGGATCGCCCCTTGGCGTGGCTCCGGGCTCGGTACCCCGCGGCAGCCATCTGCTGGCTGGCGTACCCCTATGGACTCCATGATCCGCGGGTCCATGCTGGTGCAACCCGGACCGGGTTTGCGGCCGCCTTGCGGGTCGAGGGTGGATGGCTGAGACAGGGGGAGGTTCCCGGGTTGCAGACGCCCCGGCTCAACGTGCCGGCCGGCATCTCAGCGGAGCGGTTCCGGATCCAGCTTTCCGCATTGCCGTGGCTGTAACCGAGCGAGTACTCGTGACCGATGGAGAGCAGCGGGCCGCGCTGGCTGTGGTCCGCTCGCTCGGCCGGGCCGGGCACCAGGTCCACGTCGTCTCCGCCCGGCGGAATTCTCTGGCGGGTGCATCCCGGTACGCCCGGACCCGATCTTGGCTCCCGGATCCACTCGAGGCCCCCGAGGAGTTCGCAGCTGCCGTCGCGGCGCTGGTCCGACGCCATGGCATAGAGGTGGTCCTCCCCATCACCGACGCGTCCCTCTTCGCCCTCGGAGCGCGGCGCGAAGGGCTGGCGCCGGCGCTCTTGCCGGTGCCCGATTGCGATCGGCTGCGCGCGGTTGCCGACAAGGAGCTGGTCACCCGGGAAGCGGCCCGCCACGGCATCGCGGTGCCGCGCCAGGTTGTCGCGAGGTGCCGCTCGGATGTGGAAGCGGCTGCCGGCACGGCCGTGCGCTATCCCCTCGTCCTCAAGCCGGGCCGGTCTCTCGTGAGCGGGGCGGACGGATCGGTCAAGCTGGGCGTGGGTCTGGTGAATGATCCCCACGAGCTTCCCGATGCGCTCGCGGCACTCGCGTCGGCCGCTTACCCCCTGCTGCTTCAGGAACGCATCGCCGGGCCAGGGATCGGGGTCTTTCTGCTATTGTGGGGTGGGTCGGTACGGGCGGCGTTCATGCATCGCCGCCTGCGCGAGAAGCCTCCGGCCGGGGGAGTGAGCGTCTATCGCGAGAGTATCCCCCTGGATGACGATCTGGTCCGGCGGTCGCGTGCCCTCCTGGAGGGGTTCCAATGGGAAGGGGTCGCCATGGTGGAATACAAGGTGGACTCCCGCACCGGTGTCCCGCACCTCATGGAGATCAATGGCCGGTTTTGGGGATCGCTCCAGCTTGCCGTGGACTGCGGGGTAGATTTCCCGCGGTGGCTGGTTGAGCTCGCGCGCGGGCGCGATCCCGGGGTGGCTCCTCCCTACCGGGTAGGCCTCCGGAGTCGGTGGCGCTGGGGTGACGTGGACCATCTCCTGGCCCGAATCCGGCTCTCGCCGCAGGAGCTCGCCCTCCCCCCCGATGCTCCGGCTCTGGGGCGGGTTCTCCTGGACGTGCTGGTGCCGTGGCGCCCGGGCGATCGGGACGAAATACTTCGATGGTCCGATCCGGTTCCGTTCCTTCGTGAGACGATTGACTGGTTCCGTCGCGGCTGATCCTTCGGGCCGGGACGCTCCGGCGCAAAAGACCGTCGCGCTTCTGCTCGAATCCGACGGGCCGGGCGGAGCGGAGCGGATGCTTCTCCTGCTGGCGGAGGAGCTGCGCCGCCGAGGCTGGGAGGTGGTGCCGGTCGGGCCGGCTCGGGGAACTGGATGGTTGGCGGGCCAGTTCCGGAACCGCGGGTTCGTGCCCGAGAC
>DATECI010000092.1:0-11230 GCA_035286985.1 Gemmatimonadales bacterium | reverse complement strand
GATAGCCGATAGCCGATAGCCGATAGCCTCTATTTCCCCGCCGCCTCCCGCTCCTGCTGCAGCACGCTGTGCTTCCGTCCGTACCCGAAGTAGATCACGAATCCGATAATCAGCCAGACGAAAAGCCGCAGCCAGGTGTCGCCGGGGAGCGTGGCCATCAGTCCCACGCACGTCAGGATCCCCAGAATCGGAACCAGCGGCACCAACGGCACCTTGAAGGGCCGGTCCAGGTCGGGACGGGTGCGCCGGAGAATCAACACCCCGGCACAGACCAGCGCGAACGCCAGCAGGGTCCCGATGTTCACCAGCTCGCCCAGGATCTGGATCGGGAAGATCCCGGTGACGAGGGCCACCGCGACCCCCACATAGATGGTGGATAGATAGGGGGTCCGGAACTTCGGATGGACCTCACCCACCCAGCGGCCCAGCAGCCCGTCGCGCGACATGGCGTAGAACACCCGCGACTGGCCCAGGAGCATCACCAGGATCACCGAGCCCAGCCCCATCACCGCTCCGACATCGATGAAGATCCGCAGCCAGTGGAGCTGAGGAATGCTGGAGACCGCTGCGGCCACCGGCGCCGCCACGTTGAGCTGGGTGTATGGAAGCATCCCGGTGAGCGTGAAGGAGACCAGAACGTAGAGCACGGTGCAGATGGCCAGGGACCCCAGAATGCCGATGGGCATGTCCTTCTGGGGATTCTTGGCCTCCTGCGCCGCCGTGCTGACGGCATCGAACCCGATATAGGCGAAGAAGATCAGCCCCGCCCCCCGCAGCACACCGGACCAGCCGTAGGTGCCCCATTCGCCGGTATTCGGTGGAATGAACGGCTTCCAGTTGTCCGGGTTGACGTACTGCAACCCGAAGATGATGACCAGCAGGATGACGGCGACCTTGACCATGACGATGAAGTTGTTCACCGTCGCCGATTGGCGGATCCCGATGACCAGCACCGCCGACATGATCAGGACGATCGCCACCGCAGGCAGATTGAAGAGCGAGCCGGTGGCTGCCCACCCCGCCTTCACGCACCCGACAATCCCCGCGTCGACGTTCCCCTGGGAACACCATTGCACCGGTGCGTTCGCCAGCTTGGCTGGTATGTGGACCCCGAACCAGTCGAGCAGGCTCAGGAAATGCCCTGACCATCCCACCCCCACGGTAGCCGCGCCCATGGCGTACTCGAGCACCAGGTCCCACCCGATGATCCAGGCGACGAATTCGCCCATCGTGGCGTAGGAGTAGGTGTAGGCGCTCCCCGCCACCGGCACGGTGCTCGCCATCTCCGCGTAGCACAGCCCGGCAAACGCGCAGGCCACCCCCGTGAGGACGAAGGAGAGCGGGACCGCGGGACCGGCGTGGCGGGCTGCGGCAAGGCCGGTCAGCACGAAGATGCCGGCCCCGATGATCGCCCCGATGCCGAGAGCGACCAGGTTGAACGGACCCAGGTGGCGCTTCAGGGACCGCTCGGAAACGGCCTCGGCCTGGGCGCGGAGGACGTTGACGGACTTGGTGGCCCAGAGGTTCATGCGGCTCTCCAGCTAGAGATGGGAGCTATGCCGAATAGTTGGGTGCCTCGCGCGTAATCGTCACATCGTGCGGATGGGACTCCCGCAACCCGGCCGTCGTGATCCGCAGAAACTCCACGTCCCGCTGGAGCGCCGGTACGTCGGCCGCGCCGCAGTAGCCCATCCCGCTCCGGAGTCCCCCCACCATCTGATAGAGGACGTCCGCGACCGGCCCTCGGTAGGGGACCCTCCCTTCGATACCTTCCGGCACCATCTTGGAGGGCGAGAACTCGCCGTCCTGAAAATAGCGGTCGGCCGAGCCATCCTGCATCGCTGTGAGGCTCCCCATCCCGCGGATCATCTTGAAGCGCCGGCCTTCGGCCAGCACGCTCTCGCCCGGGCTCTCTTCGGTGCCCGCGAGCATGGACCCCATCATGACGGAGGAGGCGCCGGCGGCCAGCGCCTTGACCACGTCCCCCGAATACTTGATTCCGCCGTCCGCGATGACGGGAGCATCTCCTGCTCCCCGGACCGCGTCCACGATGGCCGTGATCTGGGGAACCCCGACCCCGGTCACCACCCGGGTGGTGCAGATGCTCCCCGGTCCGATCCCGACCTTGACGGCGTCCACGCCCCGCCGGGCCAGCTCCCGAGCGCCCGCTTCGGTTGCGACATTGCCACCGACCAGTTGAACCTCGGGAAAGGCCTCACGAAGCTCGTCGACCGTGGCGAGTACGCCCTCGCTGTGCCCGTGAGCCGAGTCCACCACCAGGACGTCCGCCCCGGCATCGACCAGCCCCCGGGCCCGGACCCGGGCGTCACTCCCTGCGCCGACTGCCGCCCCGACCCGCAGGCGCCCATGCCGGTCCTTGTTGGCGTCCGGATGCTGGCGCCGCTTGAAAATGTCTTTGACCGTGATGAGCCCCCGGAGCACACCGCCCTGATCCACGACGGGGAGCTTCTCGATTCGATGCTTTGCCAGGATCCGCTCGGCCTCCTCGAGCGTCGTGCCGACGGGGGCCGTCACCAGGTTCTCCTTCGTCATCACCTCCCGCACCGGTTGATCGAGATTGCGCTCGAACTGAAGATCCCGGTTGGTGATGATGCCGATCACCCGCCCGGACCCGTCTACGATCGGCACTCCCGAAATGCGAAACCGCCGCATCAGGGTGGCGGCATCGCGCAGCGGCCGGTCGGGGCCAAGGGTGATCGGATTGAGAATCATCCCGCTCTCGCTGCGCTTGACCCGGTCCACCTCGGCGGCCTGGCGCTCGAGCGTCATGTTCTTGTGGATGATGCCGATCCCCCCGGCCCGCGCCATCGCCATGGCCATGTCGGCCTCGGTCACCGTGTCCATGGCTGCGGACACGAGGGGGATCTGAAGGGCTATGGCCCGGGTGAACCGGCTCGCCGTGGAGACATCGCGGGGGTGCACCGTGCTGTGGCGAGGGACCAGCAGGACGTCGTCAAAAGTCAGAGCGACGCCTGGTCGGAGAGAACTCATCCGGAAGATTACGGCTGGCTCACAATGAAATCAAGCGGGCGGCTTGGAGTCCGGCTTCGCGGGGGATGCCGCCCGCAGGGCTTCGTTGACGACACTCTCGGCCGCCGCCGCCACCCCCTTCATCACCTTGCCGGCACTGTCCACCAGACCGGTCGTACCGGAGATCGCTTTGATGGGGAGCCGGGCCGCGCGCATGGTGTCTTCGATCCCTTCGGTGATCTTCGCCAGGAGGTTGGTCGGCGCGACCCGTTCGGCGTATTTGCTCTCCAGGAACTCGACGTAGTCGAGAATCTGGTAGCCACGCTCGTCCGAGAGTGCTTCGAGCCGGCGCAAGAGCCGTTGCTTGAGCTGCTCGTTCATGGGTTTCTCCGCACCAACTCGACCACCGGGGTGGCGAGGTATCGGGTCCGCCCGGCGCGGACCGTGACGGTCAACGCGAGCTCTTCAAGGGGGGTGAGCCCCTGGAAGCGATCGGATTGCTCCTTGGAAACCATCACGTAGACGAACCCTGACTCGGGGAGCGGCCCCCGAGCCAGCAGGTAGGGATGGCCCAGCGGCATTTCGGGCCGCAGCTCATCGGCGTGGTGAAGAGCCAGGAATTGGACTCGCCAATCCACGCGCTGTCCGAGGTACCGCTCAGGAGCTTCCCGGAGCATTGCCGCCGTGATGGCAGGACGGGGAGCGACCGCGCTATCCACTTCGCTCCGCCTCACCCAGCCCTCGAGCCGCACCTTTACCCATTCTCCGCTCTGTTCGACGGCCGCGACCTCAGCCGGTCCCGCGAGGGTCGCAACCGGCTGGCCGTCGGGAGCGCGCTTCAGGCTGGCCCCGGCTCGCAAGGTCGCGAGCCTTCCTTCTGGAGCCAGGGGTGGTTCGACGACCGGCCGGGCGGGCGATGGGTCGCCGGAAGGCGGGACGGCCGGACGGCGGGCCATCTCCCCCGATTCCGACCGTTGATCCGCCAGAACCGGCACGGCGGAACGGGCAATCCAAACGCCTCGCCGCACCTGGGTCCATCCCCTGCGCACCGAGACCCGCTTGAAAAGCGTTCCCTGGACCGCGCGCGCCAGCACCGCGCCGTTCGGAGCGGCGCGCAGGTTCTCCCCTTCGGCCGCCCCCACCGAGAGATCGAAGCCCTCTCGCTGATCCGCTCCAGTAGAGGCGGTCCAGATCCATCCTTCCAACACCACCTCCACGAAGCGCCCCGAGGCACGACCGGGAACCACCGGGGTCCCCACCACCAGGGCCCCCAGGCGAATGCCCCCCGGGTCCTTGAAGAAAAGCGTGTTCTGCGAAACCGGTACGGCGGATTGCGCGACGAGGTTTCCGGCGAGCACGACCAGGATGCCCACTGAGGCTGGTAGGCCGCTCCGCAGCGGACTAGATTGCGGCACGTCCATCACGATTCGACATTGTAGACGCCGCGGAGGAGCATGTCAAACGGCCGAGCCAGCGGCGCACCGGTTGCATTGCTCGTGCTGGACGGGTGGGGCTACCGCGAGAGCCGGGAGGGCAACGCCATCGAGCTCGCCCAGACCCCGGTGTGGCACGGACTGTGGACCTCCTCCCCCCGCACCCTACTCGACGCGAGCGGGCTGGCCGTGGGACTCCCCGACGGGCAGATGGGTAACAGTGAAGTGGGTCACTTGAACCTGGGCGCCGGCCGCGTGGTCCCCCAGGACATCGTGCGGATTTCCACGAGCATCAGGAGCGGGGCTTTCTATTCCCTTTCGCCGTTTCTCGAGCTGGGGGCGCGGCTCCGGGAAACCGGGGGAACCCTCCATCTCATCGGCCTGATCGGCAACGGAGGGGTCCATGCGCTGGACACCCAATTGCTCGGCTGCGTCGAACTCGGGCTTCGTCTGGAGGCTCCCCGGATCGCGATCCACGGCTTCCTCGACGGCCGTGACACGGCGCCAACCTCCGGGGCCGGATTCGTCGGGAAGCTCGCAGCCAATCTCTCCCGCCTGGCCGGGCCGCGCGCGGAGATAGCCTCGCTGATCGGCCGGTACTTCGCCATGGACCGCGACAAGCGGTGGGACCGCACCCAGCTGGCCTACCAACTGCTGGTGCACGGCTGCGGAACCCCGGCGAGCGATCCCGTCGAGGCGGTCCAGGCCGCCTACGCCCGGGGCGAAACCGACGAATTCATCAAGCCGATTGTCCTGGTGCGGGAAGGCGCGCCCGTGGCGCCGATGCGGAGCGGCGATGCCGTTCTCTGCTTCAATTTCCGCGCCGACCGCATGCGCCAGATCGTCCGCGCCCTCGCGGTGGAGCCGTTCGATGATTTTCCGGTGCCGGACCGGCCCGAGCTGGCGCTGGTCACCATGACCCGCTACGACCGCACCTTCCCGTTTCCGATGGCCTTCCCGCCTTTCAGCCTTGCGCGCATCCTCGCGGAGGTGCTGGCCGATGTGGGCCGCACTCAGTTTCACACCGCGGAAACCGAGAAGTACGCCCACGTCACCTATTTCTTCAACGGGGGACACGAGCCCCCCTACCCGGGAGAAGAGCGGGTGTTGATTCCGTCTCCCAAAGTGGCGACCTACGACCTCGCCCCTGCTATGAGTGCGGAGGGCGTTACCGACGCGCTGTGTGGTGCGCTCGAGCGGCGGGACCACGACTTCCTGCTGTGCAACTTCGCCAATCCGGACATGGTGGGGCATACCGGCATCCTGCCCGCGGTCATCGAAGCGGTGGAGACGGTAGACCGGTGCCTGGGACGGATCGTCGCCACCTGTGAGCGAAGCAGGACCCGTCTGCTGGTGACTGCGGACCACGGCAACTGCGAGATGATGATCGATCCGGATACCGGCGGCCCCCACACCGCGCACACCTCGAATCCAGTGCCGCTGGTCGCGGTCCATACCGGCCTTCGGAAGCTGCGCGACGGAGGAGCGCTGTGCGACGTGGCCCCCGCGATCCTCGACCTGCTGGGCCTCGAGCAACCCGCCGAGATGACCGGCCGGGCGCTCGCGGCGGCCTGACGCCCCATGAAATTTCCGGCCGGCCTGCTGCCCTTCTTCCTCCTCATTCCCACCGGTGCCCTGGCCCAGGTCGGACACGACCCGGCCCGCTCCCCCTACCGGAGCCTGCGCTACGGCCAATTCCTCGGCGTAACCAGCGGCTGGTTCGCGGGCAGCGGAGGTCCCCTGGGGGTCGCCCCGCACGGAGGTGCCTCGGTGGGCCTCCGCTACGATCTGTTGGCCACTGGCACCGTGAGCCTCGGGTTCGCGGCGAGTATGGCCAATCTCAAGCGGATGGTCATCGATCCGACCCTACCGCTCGAATTCGCTGCCAGTGGGCCCGTGCCCCAGCGTACCTTCTTTGGGGAGACCATCCTGCAGTTCAATCTCACCGGCGGGAAGAGCTGGAACCGGCTTGCCCCGTTTGCGTCGGCCGGCCTGGGATTGGCCCTCGCGGAGCGGACCCCGGAAGACGGGAGCGGGTTCAGCTTTCGCGCCAAGCTGGCCGTGACGCCGGGCATCGGCACCCGGATCTTCCTGGCGGAGCGGCTCTTCCTGCGGCTGGAGGCGCGCGGTGTCTTCTGGCAGGTGAGCTATCCGCCGAGCTACCGGCAGAATCCGTCGACCGCCCCGAACCAGCCGCCCGTGCTGGCAGCCCCGGCCAAGGAATGGCTGACCAACGGTTGGCTTACCGCCGGAGTGAGTTATGCGTTCAGGAGACCATTCTGACGACTGATCCGTTGCCGGCTCGCCCGGCCAAGCGAGGCGGCCGGATGGCCGACCAAGCGGCGGTGGAGGAGGTCGCGGTCTGGCTCGAGGTGAACGGAGCGCCCGTGGTGACCTGGATGTGCACTCCTCATCTCCTCGAGGAGCTGGCCGTAGGCTGGCTGGCGGGCGAAGGATATATCGACAACCTGGACCAGGTGCACCTGCGGCCCTGCGCCACCGACCTGGGCTTCTGGGCCGAAATCCCTCCCGACCGGGTCGCGCGGGTTAGAGGGGAGGCCCGCCGGCCGGTGCTTGCGTCGGGGTGCGGTGCCGTAAACGTCTACCTTGCCGAGCCCGACCCGGTCCAGTCGGTACCGCTCCGGGGCGGGCCGCCCCCTCCCGACCGGCTCCGAGTGCTCTTTAAGGCGCTCTTTGCCCGGGGCGACCGCTACCGGGATACCGGGGGAATCCACGCGGCGGCGCTGACCGACGGATCCGAGCTCCTCACCCATGCCGAGGACATCGGGCGCCACAACGCGGTGGACAAGGTGATCGGGGCCATGGTGCTCGCCCGGCGCTCGCTTCCCGGACTGGGACTTCTCGTCACCGGTCGGATCTCCGCCGAGCTCGCTGCCAAAGCCGGCCGGGCTGGTTTGGCCTGGATCGCGACCCCTTCGGTACCATCCACCCTGGCAGTGGAAATCGCCCGGAGATCGGGAATCATCTTGGTGGGACGAGCAGTGAGCGGAACCCCGCATTTCCACGGAGCGGGGTAGTAGCCCCTTGCACGGCGCCATCCTCGCCGGGGGAACCGCCACCCGAATGGGCGGCGCCCAGAAGGGCTTGCTGGAGGTCGGGGGCAAGCGCATCCTCGACCGCCTCGTGGAAGCATTCCAGGAGGCGCTCGGCGAGCTTCCCCTCCTGGTGGCGAACGCCCCGGAGGCCACTGGCTGGCGTCCCGACCTTCGGGTCGTGGCCGACCTTCGGCCGGGAATGGGAAGCCTCGGCGGGCTCTACACCGCGGTTCTTGCGGCGCCGGCCCCGGTGGTGTGCGTCGCCTGGGACATGCCGTTCGTGCCGGCCGGCCTGATCCGGATGTTGGCGCGAGGTCTCGACCAGGCGGATGTGTGCATTCCGGCCAGCGGCGGCCGGCGGGGGCTCGAGCCCCTCTGTGCGGGCTACGGACCGGCCTGCGGGCCGGCTATGGCGGAGGCGCTCGATCGAGGCGATCTTCGAGCCATCGCCTTTCACGAGGCGGTGCGGGTCAGCGTCCTCCCCGAGGCCGAGCTCCGCCGGCTGGGTGGGGAAGAGCCGGCCCGGCTCTGGTTTAACGTGAACACCGCGGAGGATCTGCTCCGGGCAAACGGAATGGTCTCGTGACTCGAATCGTTTCGGTTATCGGTCACAAGAACGCCGGGAAGACGACCCTGGTGGCCGCGCTCTCTCACGAGTTCAAGCGGCAGAAGCGCCGCGTGGGCACCATCAAGCACGCCACCCATCCGGTGGACGTCGACCGCCCGGGAACCGACTCGTGGCGGCACCTGTACGAGGGGAACGCCGATGGGGTCGTGGTCGCCTCGCCCGATCTGCGGGTAGCCTTTGAGCGCCGGCCGGACGAGGCCGGTCCGGAGGAATTGGCCCGCCGTTACTTCTCCGACATGGATGTCGTCATCGTGGAGGGATTCAAGAAGGCCGCGCTTCCCAAGATCGAGGTCTACCGCAAGGAAGTCGCTCCCATTCCGCTCTTCGATCCCCACGCCGAGAATGCCGACGAGTGGATTGCAATCATGACCGACGACCTCCGCTACAGCGCTCCCTGCCGGGTCCTGCATTTCTCCGACACCATGTGGCTCAACCTGCTCACCGTCCTCGTCATGGAGCACGCCAAGCAGCTCCTCCCGTGACGGCACCGCTGCCTCCGTCTCCCCATCCCCCTCTCCGCGCGGGGGAGGCCGCGCGCCGGATCCTCGCTGAAGTCCGCCGGCAACCTCCGCTCCGGATCCCGCTCGACGATGCCCAGGGCGCGGTGCTCGCCGAAACGGTGGCCAGTCCCCTGGACATTCCCCCATGGACCAATTCGGCAATGGACGGGTACGCGGCCCGGGCCGATGACGTGCGGGGCGCTGGCCCGCAGGCTCCCAAGCGGCTCCGAGTCGTTGAGGTCCTGCCGGCGGGGACGTTCCCCACCCGGGCTCTCCATCCCGGAGAGTGCACCCGGATTTTTACCGGAGCTCCTCTTCCCGACGGCGCTGATTCGGTGATCCGGCAGGAAGACACCGATCACGGGGCAGAGCTGGTGGAGATCCGCAGTGATCGCGATTGCGGAGTGAACCTCCGCCGGGCCGGCGAGGATATTCGGAAGGGAGAAGTGGTGCTTCCCGCGGGCACCGAGCTCGGCCCGGCCGAGCTCGGAGTCCTGGCCTCCCTAGCCGTGGCGTACCCGGTAGTGTTTCGGCGCCCCCGGGTGGCCATTCTGGGAAGCGGAGACGAGATCGTGGACCTCGACCGGCCCGAGGAGATTCTCTCGGGCCGGAAGGTGGCCAGCTCCAACACCCACACCTTAATGGCACTGATCCGCCAGGCTGGCGGCGTTCCCGTCAACCTCGGCATCGCGGCCGACCGTCCGGAGAGCCTCCGGGAGCATCTGGCCCGCGCGGAAGAATGCGATCTCCTGGTCACTACCGCCGGAATCAGCGTGGGCGAGCACGATCATCTGCGTGCCGTGCTCGGTGAGTTGGGTGCCGAGCTCCGGTTCTGGAAGCTCCGGATGCGGCCCGGCGCGCCGGTGGGCTTCGGGCTGCTCGGGGGCATTCCCTGGATCGGCCTGCCGGGCAATCCGGTGAGCACCATGGTGACCTTCGAGCTGTTCGCGCGGCCCGCGATCCGGAAGCTGATGGGTCACCTCTTGCCGTTCCGCCGCGCCATCCAGGTCCGGGTCGCGGAGCCGATCAAGCTGGGCCCCAAGCTCCAGCACTTTCTCCGGGCGGTGGTCACGTTTCCTCCCGCGTCAGAATCGGGTGAGCCGGGTCGCGAATCCGAGGCCGCCCACCGGTCACCGGCCACCGGTCAGCTTCCCGAGGCCCGCCTCACCGGCCCGCAAGGGTCCGGCATCCTCACCTCGATGGTCAAGGCGAATGCGCTCCTGATCGTTCCCGAGGGCCAGCACGAAACGAAGGAAGGGGCCGTGCTCAACGCCCTGGTGCTGAACCACCCGTCCCATCAGGAGGCGCCGCCGTTCTGAGCGGCCCATCGGCATGACCCGCCGGTCGCGAGCCATGATCCTGGAGACGCCCCGGCTGCCTCTCCAAGCTGTCGAGCGGTCCCTGGAAGAGCCGGGTCCCGATCAGGTCCTCGTCAGGGTCGCGGCCTGTGCGGTGTGCCGGACTGACCTGCACCTCATTGACGGGGAGCTGCCCGGCCCGAAGCTCCCGTTGGTTCCCGGTCACGAGATCGTAGCCACCATCGAAGCGGCGGGCTCCCGAGTGCCCCGCAGCCGGATCGGCGAGCGGGTCGGGATTCCCTGGCTCGGATGGACCTGCGGCGAGTGCGAGTGGTGCGCCAGCGAACGAGAGAACCTCTGTCCTCGCGCCCGCTTTACCGGCTATCAGATCGACGGAGGATATGCCGAACACGCGGTGGCCGACGCCCGCTATTGCCTGCCGCTTCCCGCGGAAGGCGAGAGTGCCGAGCTGGCCCCTCTGCTCTGCGCGGGATTGATCGGCTACCGGGCCTATCGCGCGGCCGGGCCGGGCGAGCGGCTGGGGCTGTACGGGTTCGGGGCGGCGGCGCACCTCATTGCCCAGGTCGCGGTGGCGGATGGCCGGACCGTCTATGCGTTCACCCGCCCCGGTGATCTCGCAACCCAGCGCTTTGCGCGCGAGTTAGGCGCGGCGTGGGCCGGTTCTGCGGACCAAGCTCCCCCGGAGCCGCTCCACGCCGCGATCATCTTCGCCCCCGTGGGAGCATTGGTGCCCGCAGCGCTCCGGGCAACCCGGCCCGGCGGGACGGTGGTCTGTGCCGGCATCCACATGAGCGACGTCCCGGCATTTCCCTACGAGCTCCTCTGGCGCGAGCGTTCCCTCCGCTCGGTGGCAAATCTGACCCGCCAGGACGGAATCGATTTTCTCCCGCTCGCGGCCCGGCTCCGGCTCAGAGCAACGGTCCGGTCCTATCCGCTCGAGGCCGCGAACCAGGCGCTCGATGACCTGCGGGTCGGCCGCGTGCGAGGCGCCGCGGTGCTGATTCCCTAGCCCCTCGCGCCCCCAACCCGCGACTAAGAGCGAGGAGTTCCTCGCACAGTCGCCAATACCCCTGGCAAATCCAGCTTTTCGGCCTGGGCCTGGATCTCTTCCCGAACGGTCGGCACCAAGGCCTCGGCCTCGGCGCGGAATCGCTCGAAGAGCGCTCGCAGATCGGCCTGGGAAAGCCGCCGCCCCTGGGCGTAGTATTGCTTGGCCGCATGACCCAGAGCATAGGTGGCCACGAAGGCGACCCCTGCCCCCGCCAGGATTCCCGCCACCCCGCCGACCGACCCCCCGAGGCTG
>DATECI010000091.1:0-2536 GCA_035286985.1 Gemmatimonadales bacterium | reverse complement strand
AATGGCGCTGGCCGGCCGCTAGCCTCCCCCTTCCCGCACCAGTCCCGCTCCAGAATCCGGCTCGCGGCTGCGTAGAAACGCTCCGGCGCGCAATCCTCCGCGGAACTGGGCTGGTCTCGGTGCACGCGTAAGAACGCGCCGCCCAGCGACGGCTCGGTACCGTGTTTCGGGATGCCTGCCATCAGCTTCGAGCGATGCCCCGCCGCCCCACCATCAATGCCGAGGCGAAAGGAGTCCAGGTTGCCGGCTTCGTGCCCAGCGTTCTCAGGCTTCCCGCGGGCGTCGTCGGAGCCCAACGGACCGTCCGGATCACCCACGAACGCATCCTGCACATTGGCAGTCGCCGGCCGGCGTGGCTGAGATTCTGCCTGCAGCACATTCCCGACACGCTCGGCAGCCCCGATTTCGCCGGCCAGCGGGCGCGCGGCGACCCGCGGCGCGTTGAGTTCGTGCGGTTCGTCGGCAACCCTGCAACATGGCTCTTGGTCTCGGTCAAGTTTTTAGACAACAAACGAGAAGCGTGGGTTAACAGCGCTCACCCGGTGGCCGTGACATACTTGACTCGGCGGCGCCGGGCCGGTACCCTGTGGGCAGTGGGCAAGCCGTGAGGACGGAAAGGTCGCCGTCACCATCTCCCGCAAGGGAGATCTAGGAGATCCAGAGGTCATCGCATGGCACGGCTCGCCAACCAGCGGGGGAATCTCCCAGAGGTTCCCCCGCTTCCGTTTGGACGCTTGGGATCCCGTTCCTCGACTTGCCGCTTAGCGCCGATGCCCGCCATGCTCCGGCGTTGCGCGGCTCGACCGAACGTCATTCATGCCTCGGGCCATAGACCCGCTCCAGAGCCTGCGTCCAACGCTCTTCTGGAGCCAGCTTCACGGCCTCAAGTAGCCCCTCGTTGACCAGCAGCACGGCCAGCAAATGTCGCCGCGGCTCCGGGTAGTCCGCGGGGAAGAACACGTACCCACGCCAGAACTCGAACTTCTCAACCGGGATCGCGTGATACTGGTCCATGGTGATGGGGCCCGGTTCCAGCTCGGGAACCGGCAGATCCTCGGGTGCGGCGCTCATGACACCTCCCCCACAGAGTTCCGCCGAGCGTACGCTCTCCGGAAGCAAGGCGCAACGGCCCCGCCGAGAGCTTTGCCCGCTCGGCCGAGCCGAGCGTACATTCCGTTCGGCCGCTCAGTTTTCCCATGGGGAGGGACCAATGGTGACCACATCTCATCGCGGGCACGACGCCGCACCGGACTGGGACACGCAGCGCCGGAACGAGGAGCTGGAGACGCGCGTCCGAGACCTGGAGTTCCGCGCCCAGACCCTCGAGACCACGCTCGAACACCGCCTCGCCCGGATCAAGGCTGAAATGTGGAGCGAGATCTGGGAGGAGCGGTTGAAGGGCCTGTTCGTGATCTCGGTCGGGGTCGCGGTGGTGGCATGGGTGCGGCTCCTCGCGGGGTGAGCCGGCGTCGGCGTGGAATCGCTCCGCACCGCAATCGTTCGATGACATGATCCCCTGGCGTCGGCCCTATCCTGGGCGATGTCCGGGGCTTGCCATCGCCGCCGAGGAGAACTGATACTATGGCCATGCCACTCGCCGTACACCGCTTTACCGTGGCCGACCTCGAGCGCATGGTCCGGGCGGGGATCCTCCAGGAGGACGAACGGGTGGAGCTGCTCGACGGGCAGATCGTCGAGATGAGCCCCATCAACCCGCCGCACTCGTCTTGCGTCAACCGGCTGACCCGCCTGCTCGCGCCCCTGCTGGCGAGCAGACAGGCAACGGTGACTATCCAGAACCACCTGGTCCTGGGCCCACACCAGGCCCCGCAGCCTGACGTCGCCGTGGTGCGGTATCGCGCGGACGGCTACCGGGCCGGACACCCGGGCCCGGCGGACACCTTCCTGGTCGTTGAGGTCGCCGATTCCTCCCTGGCGAAAGACCGCGAGCGGAAGATCCCGCTGTACGCCCGCTCCGGCATCCCGGAGGCCTGGCTCGCGAACCTCCCGGGCGACGCCCTGGAGATCTACCGGGAGCCCCGCGAGGGTACCTACACCGACGTCAGGACCGCCCGGCGGGGCGAAACGGTCAGTCCGCTGGCTTTCCCCAACCTGGCTTTCCGGGTGGACGACATCCTGGGTTAGCGCCGCTACCCCTCCCCTTCCCCCGTCCCCTCTTCCCCGGCCTTTCGTTTCGCCCCCTCCCACCACGCGATCCGCTCCGCCACCGTCTTCTCGTAGCCCCGGTCCGTGGGCTGGTACCATTTCGCACCACGCAACGCCTCCGGCAGGTACTCCTGCCCCGCCGCCAGCGCCTCCGGCTCCGCGTGGTCGTAGCGATACCCCTTCCCGTACCCCAGCCCCTTCATCAGCGGCGTGGGCGCGTTCCTGATGGGTAACGGCACCGGCTCGGCGGGATGCTCTTCCGCCGCCTGCATCGCTTTGGACCAGGCCTCGTACACCTTGTTCGACTTTGGCGCCGTGGCCAGGTAGATCACTGCTTCCGCCAGCGCCAGCTCGCCCTCGGGCGAGCCCA
>DATECI010000090.1:0-5326 GCA_035286985.1 Gemmatimonadales bacterium | reverse complement strand
ATCGAAGCCCTCCTCCTCCGACGAGGAAAGCCGGCGCCGGTCGCGGGAAAAGCTCAAGGCGCTCCTGCTCGACGGCAAACTGGACGAACGGGAAGTGGAGATCGAGGTCACCCCCCAGGCCTTCCCGCCGGTGGACTTGATGCAGCCGCCCCAGGGCATGGAAGGGACCGATCCCAACTTCACGGAATGGCTGCAGCAGATGATTCCCCGGCCCAAGAAGCGGCGCACCGTGCGGGTCTCCGAGGCGCGGCGGATTCTGGTGGACGAAGAGCTCAAGCGGATGGTGGACCACGAGGATGTCGTCAACGAGGCGCTCGATCGAACCGAGAACCACGGCATCGTCTTCGTGGACGAAATCGACAAGATCGCGGGCGAGCGGAGCACCGGCGGGCCCGACGTGTCGCGCGAGGGGGTCCAGCGCGATCTGCTGCCGATCGTCGAGGGCTCCACGGTGCAGACCCGCTACGGCTACGTGCGCACCGACCACATCCTCTTCATCGCGGCCGGGGCCTTCCACGTCTCCAAGCCGTCGGACCTGATTCCCGAGCTGCAAGGGCGCTTTCCGATCCGGGTGGAACTCGCCCCACTGGAGGAGCAAGATTTCATTCGGATCCTGACCGAGCCGGAGAACGCGCTCACCAAGCAGTATGCCGCGCTGGTCGCGGCTGAGGGGGCCGAGCTGGTCTTCGAGCCGGAGGCGATCCGGGAGATCGCCCGGGTGGCGCGGGTGGCCAACGAACGGATGGAGAACATCGGCGCGCGCCGGCTCCACACGGTGATGGCCACCCTCCTGGAAGAGCTGTTGTTCGCGCTCCCCGACTGGCCCGAGAAGCGGATCGTGATCGATGTGCCGCAGGTCAAGGAACGTCTGGCCAAGGTGTTGGGGGACGACGACCTCCGGAAGTACATCCTCTAGCGTCGGGTCTTCACCGCGAGGATGAAACCGACGATTCCCGCACCGATCGCCACCAGCACTAGACGGAGCCAGTCGGCCTCCACGAGCCCGATCGCGGACACCGAGATCCCGATCGTCACCATGGTGAGGGCCAGCAGTTTCGCGCCGGGCGCCATGGCGCGATGCTCCTCCCAATCGCGGAGCGGCGGACCGAAGCGGGGATGTTCGCGCAGACGCCGGTGCAGCGCCGGGTTGCCCCGGGCATAACACGCAGCCGCCGCGATCAAGAAGACGACCGTTGGCATCACCGGCAGCAACGCCCCGATTACCCCCAGCGCCACGAAGCCGTGGCCGACCAGCACCAGCGCCTGTCGCTTCATCCTCCATAGATAGCAGCGCGCCAAGGTATCTTGAAGCCGTGAACGTCGAACATGACCCCGCCGGCCGGCGCTTCATGACCCGCGTCCCGGGAGGGGAGGGCGTGCTCACCTACACCGCTCCGGTGCCCGGGATCCTCATCTTCGAGGACGTGGAGGTCTCCCCGGCGCTCCGGGGCAAGGGCCTCGCGGGACAGATCGTGGAAGCGGCGTGCCGGCACGCCCGAGCGACCGGCGCCAGGGTCATTCCAACCTGCCCCTATATTGCCTGGTGGTTCCGGCAGCATTCCGAGCAGCAGGATCTCCTCGCCCCCTCGGAGAAATGACATGGCGTCCGAGCGCGCTCCCCTGGCTTCGCTCATCCTTGCCGTCGGCCTGGCCCTGGGCGGCTTACTGACCGGCCTGGGGCTTTCGCGGGTCCGCGCCGCCGACCGGTTCGTCACCGTGAAAGGGATTTCGGAGCGCGAGGCCCAGGCCGATCTGGTCATCTGGCCGCTGCGGCTGTCCGCGGCCGACAACGACCTGGCCCGCGCCCATGCCCAGTTGGAGAGCAGTATCGTGGTGATTCGGCGGTTCCTGGCCCGGAACCAAATCGACACCTCGCAGATGGCGCGGCAGGATTTTCGGGTCACCGACGCCTACACCAACCAGTATGCCGGTCCCGAGCGGGTCACCAGCCGCTACGTGATCCGGGAAACCATCCTGGTGCGGTCCGACAAACCCCAACTAGTGCTCGCGGCGAGCCAGCGGGTGGCCGAGCTGGTGAGCGCCGGGGTGGTCCTCTCGTCGGGGGAAGAGTATGGCGGCGGCGGGCCGACCTTCGTGTTCACCGGGCTCAACCGGCTCAAGCCGGAAATGATCGCCGAGGCCACCGGGCGGGCCCGGGAATCGGCGGAACAGTTTGCCCGGGATTCCCGCAGCACGCTGGGCGGAATCCGCCGGGCCAACCAGGGCGTGTTCGAGATTCTCCCCCGGGATCAGGCCCCGGGCATCTCGGAAGCGAGCCAGATCGTCAAGACCGTGCGGGTCGTGTCGACGGTGGAGTACTTCCTGCGTTAGTCGAGCTCGACCGAGTCCCTGGTGGCCCGAGGGGCGACGGTTCGAGGCCGACCGAGTCCCCGCGAACCAGGGAGCCGTAACGGCGCGTTCGACCGCGAGACACCGGACTACCCGGACCCTCCTACGTACCCGGAGAGCTTCTTCGGGTGGAGCCAGCCGAGCCAGGTACGATTTGTTGCTGGAATCAGATTGGCGTTCGGAGTATTGTACTCTATCCCCACAGCCCCCCACGGAGTTCACAATGCCACGCCTTGCCCTCACCGTTCTGGCGGGCCTCGTTGCCCAGCAGGCCGCCGCTCAGGTCGCCATCGAGCCGGCCCGCTACGGGAGCCTCAAGTACCGCCACGTCGGCCCCGTCGGGAACCGGGTCTCCGCCGTTGCCGCTGTGCCCGGTGACCCATCCACCTACTACGCGGGGGCCGCCTCCGGCGGGCTCTGGAAGTCCACCGACGGCGGCACCACCTGGAAACGGCTTCAGGGAAACGGTCTCCCTACCAAGTATGTCGGCAAGATCGGGCTCGGTATTGCGCGGAGCAATCCGAATCGGGTCTATGCCCTGATCGAGACGAGCGACGGGGTAGAGCTCCCGGGGTTCGAGGCCGAGCGGGGCGAGCTCTGGCGTTCGGACGACGCGGGCGCCACCTGGACCATGGTGAGCTACGACCGCGAGCTGGCCGGCCGGACCCAGTACTACACCCGGATGGCTGTGGCTCCCGACAACGAGAACGAGGCCTGGTTCCTGACCTCGGGGTTCCCCAAGACCCTGGATGGAGGGCGTACTACCACCGACGCGTCCTTCACGGGCTGGCCGGGATGGGACCATCACGATATGTGGATCGACCCGACCAATGCGAACCGGATGGTGGTCGGGAGCGACGGCGGCATATCGATCTCCACCAACCGGGGCCGAAGCTGGAAGCGGACCGGCCTCCCGATCGCACAGATGTATCACGTGACGGTGGACGACCGGGTGCCGTACTGGGTGTACGGCAACCGGCAGGACGGTCCCTCCGCCAGGGGGCCAAGCAACAGCAAGTTCGGCGGGATCTTCGGGCCGGGATCGATCAGCAGCGGCATGTGGGGCACGGTTGGCGGTGGGGAAAGCGGTTGGGCTACCCCCGACCCGGCGGACTCAAACATCGTGTGGTCCAGCACCTCCGGCTCGGGGGCGGTGGGCGGAATCGTGGTCCGCCATGATCTGCGTACCGGGATCTCCCGGAACGTGGAAGTGTGGCCGCTTTCGACGGGGGGGTGGCCGGCGGCCGAGCTCCGGTACCGGTTCGTGTGGAACTTCCCGCTCACCATCTCTCCGCACGACCCCAACCGGGTGTACGTCGGGAGCCAGCACGTCCACGTTACCACCAACGGCGGGCAGAGCTGGCAGGTGTTGGGCCCCGACCTAACCCGGAACGACAAGAGCCGGCAGCAGATCTCCGGCGGGCTCACCCCGGACAACATCGGGGTCGAATACGCCGGCGTGCTCTACGCCATCGCCGAGTCGCGGGTCGAACGAGGGCTGATCTGGGCCGGCTCCAACGACGGGCTGGTGCACCTCACCCGTGACAATGGTGCGACCTGGACCAACGTGACATCCAACATCCCAGGACTGGTGCACTGGGGGACGATCAGCAACATCGACCCGTCGCCCTACGACGCCGGGACCGCCTATCTCACGGTGGACGGCCACCAGGTCAACAACCGCGACCCGTGGGTCTACAAGACCACGGACTACGGCAAGTCGTGGAAGCTGATCGTGAACGGGATTCCGAAGAGCCCGCTCAGCTACGCCCACGTGGTGCGGCAGGACCCGGTCCGGAAGGGGCTCCTCTACCTGGGCACCGAGAACGCGCTCTACGTTTCGTTTAACGACGGGGAGATGTGGCAACCGCTCCAGACCAGCCTCCCGCCGGCACCGGTGTACGAGATCGTGGTGCAGGAGCGCTTCGCGGACCTGGTGATCGCGACCTACGGCCGGGGGATCTGGATCCTCGACGACCTGACGCCGCTCCGGCAGCTTACCGCGGAGGTGACCGCGAGTGCGGCACATCTCTTCACGCCGCGCGAGGCCTGGCGGTTCCGGATGATGGAGCCGCCGTTCGACGGGTTGGGCGGCGAGATGATCGGCCAGAATCCGCCCTACGGGGCCTCGATCAACTACTGGCTCAAGGCGGAACAGAAGGACAGCGTCACGCTCACGATCGTGGACCCCGGTGGGAAGACCGTCCGGACCCTCAAGGGTCCGGGGACGGCCGGTATCAACCGGGCCTGGTGGGACCTTCGGGGCGAGCTCAACACCGAAGCCAAGCTCCGGGTTCCGCCGCTCTACGCGCCGGACATCGTGATCGGACCGGACGGGAAACCGGCGCCCGACATGGGCCGGGGCAACTTCCTCCTTGAACCCGGCACCTACACGGTCAAGCTGTCGGCAGCCGGACAGAGTTTCTCCCAGCCGATCGCGGTCCGGAAGGACCCCAACTCCGGCGGAAGCGAAGTCGAGATCGCCGAGCAGGCGGCGATGCTGCGGGAGGTCGTGGCGGACCTGAACGCGGTCGCCGACATGGTGAACGGCATCGAGCGGGCCCGGGCCCAGATTGCCGCACTCAAGCAGACCCTGGGCGGTGATGAAAAGACGGCCGACGTCCGCAACGCGGCCGACTCGCTGGAGAAGAAGCTGGTCGCGGTGGAGGAGGACCTGATCCAGCTCCGGGTGACCGGCCGGGGTCAGGATGGAATCCGCTACCCCCAGAAGCTGGGCGGGCGGCTCCTGTATCTCGGCGGGGGTCTCGAGGGATCGGATTTCCGGCCCACCGACCAGCAGCGGGAAGCCCACCAGGCCCTCCGGGAGCAGCTTCGGGCCTCCAAGGCGAAATACGACGCGGTCATGACCCAGGACGTCGCGGCATTCAACGCGATGTTGCAGGGGCGCGGACTCGGAGGAGTGGTCAAGGAGTGATGGTGGAATGGTTGGGCCGGGAGAAGCGGACCTGATGCAGTG
>DATECI010000089.1:0-3112 GCA_035286985.1 Gemmatimonadales bacterium | reverse complement strand
GCTTCCACCTTGGGCGCGACACAATGAGCGACCGACCGACTGACAAGTTGGGCTATCTATCTCTATACCCCTTGCTGCCGTCGAGGCCAGAAGCGCAGGTCGTTCGCGAGCGCCGTTGACATTCCGGGTACCGCACGGCATGGTACAATAGGACACCCATGAGAGGCTGGCGGTGGTGATCGACACCTCGGCCCTGTTGGCCGTATTGTTGGATGAACCACAACGCCCCGCCATCATCGCTCCAACCGGTAGTGTGGTGCTGTTCGCTCCCGCCTCGCTCCCGCGTTCCTGTCTTACTATGACCATGCCAAGTTCTGCGCCGGGGACCAGGGACCAGCGAGAATGACTGCAACGCGAAGCAGGCGCTGGAAGGCGCCCTCCGCCTGGCCCGAGGTGATGCGGCGGGCATTGGCCCGGCTGCAGGCAGGGGTCCGGCGGTGAGTACCGAGACACTCGAACGGGACCTTTCCCAGCAGTTTTGGGAACGGCTCCGTGCCTTCGGCGCCCGGCGCCTCGGCGACGCAGCGCTCGGCGAAGATCTCGCGCAAGAAGTCCTCCGCCGGGTGACCGAGGCCCTCCGCAACGGACGGGTCCAGAACCGCGAGGCGCTGCCCGCCTTCGTCTTTCAGACCGCCACCCACCTCTGCCTCCATCACTACCGGTCCCGGGGACGGGAGGAGCGGGCCTTGGCGCGGATGGCGGGGATGGACCCTGAAACTCCCGGCCTCGGCCCCCTCGACGCTCTGGTGAGCGAGGAAGCACGAGGAGTCGTTCGGACCGCGCTTGCCGGGCTCAACCCCGATGATCGGGATCTGTTGCGCCGGATCTACTTTGAAGACGAACCCGGCGAGCAGACGGCGCGGAGACTCAAGGTGACGCCTGGCGCGCTCCGGGTTCGGAAGCACCGGGCGCTGGAGCGCCTCGCCGGACTGCTGGGGTCCTGGCGGCTGTGAAACGCGATGCCTCGACCGGGAACCCTATCATGATGGATCAGCCACCGATGACCTGCGAGTTGGTGGACCAGCGGGAGCTGGACCGCCGCTACCTGGCAGGGCAGCTCAGCGAGGAGGAGGCGACCGCCTTCGAAGCGCATTACTTCGAGTGTGACCGGTGCTGGGAGCTGGTCAAGAGTGGTGCGGGCGTCCGTGCTACGCTCAAGGCTGGTGGTACGCTCGCAGCCGCCCCCGTTCGCGCCTGGTGGAGGCCGCTGGCCCTCGCCGCGGCCTTGGTCCTCGTTTTCCTCGGAACCTGGCGCGTGGTGGGCTCGCGCGGTCGGAACGATCCTGATGCCATTCGGGGCGCTCGCGACAGTATCGCCGTCAGAAGCGAGCTCTCCGCCGGCCTCTGGCGCACCTCATGGCCGACCGTTTCCGGGGCGGCGTCCTATCGGGTCCGGGTATTCGATGCTGATGGACGGTTGCTCCTGACCCGCGAGTCGAGCGACACCAACATCGAACTCCCAGCCGATTCCTTGTCCACTCTCGGGGGTGGGGGAACGCTCTACCTCGACATCCAGGGCTTCGACCAGCTACGCCGCCCGGTCGCTCGCTCTCCGCTCACTCCGCTCCTGCCTCTGGGCGCCCCCCGCTGAACCGATGCGTTCCGGCAAAGTGCTCTCCGCGATTCGTGCCGGTGCGTTCGTCCTCTTTCTCGGCGCCGGATGTGACGCCCCGTTGCGCTACCGGGCACCCCGCTCCCCGTTCTTTGCCGCCGACAGCCTCCGGGACGAGCGCCGCTTTGCCCAGGCCCATCCTGAATACCGACGGCTCCGCGATTCCCTTGCCGTGGCCCAGGACACCGCCGGCTGGTGGCGGGCCCAGCTCTGGTGGGCCCAGACCCTGATGCGGCTGGGCCGCACCGACAGCAGCGAGGCGGCGATCCGCGACGCCTTCCTCCTGGCCGGGGCCGACTCCTCCCGCCAAGCCTGGACCTGGCTGATGCGTTGCGGGCTCTGGTCCAGGCTGGGGAAATCGGGACAGGCCATCGAGGACTGCGAGCGCGCCCAGCGTTTGGCCGACCGGATCGGCGCCGGTGACCTGCAAGCGCGGATCCACTTCCAGCTCGGCACCGTCTACTCCCGTCGAGGGCTCTTCCGGCGCTCGGTGCAGGAGACGGAGCAGGCGCTCGCGTTGGAGCGCCGCCACGGCAACTCGCCGCACCAATTGGCCGGAGCGCTCAACAGCATGGGGGTCGAGTACGCCGCGGTCGGGCGCCTCACCGAGGCGGCGGCCGCCTATGAGGAAGGTCTGGCCATAACCCGTCGTATTTCGGACACCTCAACCGGTGGCTATCTGATCAGCAACCTGGCCGCGCTTCGCTCCTATACCGGCCGGCTCGATCAGGCGGTCGAGCTGATGAGCCAGTCGCTCGCCTCCGCTCGCTCGCTGGGCGATACCGCCTCGATGGTATACGCCCACAACTCGCTGGCCGAGTATTTCCTCAAGGCCGGTAACGTGAAGGCGGCTCGGGATCAGGTGGAACAATCCCTGGCGCTGAGCGGGCAATCGCCCGCCATCGACCGGGTGACCGCACTGGTGGATCTCGGCCTCATCGCGATGGCCGAGGGAGACCCTGACTCCGCTGCGGTCGCTTTCGAACTGGCGCTCCAGCCCGCGACCAGCGGAGGCTTCGCCTTCGAGCGGTTCCGGATTCTCGGCGGCCAGGTCCGCCTCGCCATCGCTCGGCGGGACCGAGCCGCAGCAAGACGGCTGGTGGGCGTGGCCCGGACGGTCGCCGACTCCCTCGGCGCTCCGGATGCCGAGCTCGAGGTGCTGGCGCTCCTGGGAAGCGTGGCCGAGCTGGAGCGCCGGCCCGATGCGTCCAGGTTCTTCCTCGACGGCATCGGGCTGCTGGAGTCCTGGCGGGGCCGGCTTGCCATGGGCGACCTGAAGCTCGGAATCACCGAACCCAAGTGGACGGTGTACGAAGGAGCGATTCGTACCCTCTTCGCTCGCGGGGAAGCGGCCGCGGCGTTCGATGTGGCCGAACGGGCCCGCGCCCGGATGCTGCTCGAGGTGTTGGCCGAGCGCGGCGCCTCGGATCGGCCTTCCCTGGAGGCGGGGCTCAAGCAGCGGCTGCGGGAGCGATCCGAAGAGGCCGGGGCGGGAGCGGA
>DATECI010000088.1:0-6063 GCA_035286985.1 Gemmatimonadales bacterium | reverse complement strand
AGCTGGGCCGGTCCTGGCCGTCGTGGGAGGCCTTCCTCGCCCACCCGGCCTACGATGCCTACTGGAAAGCCCGCGCCACCCAGCTGCAGATCAGGAGTACCCCAGTGGCAGTCCTCACGGTGGGTGGCTGGTACGACCAGGAGGACATCTTCGGGCCCCCGGCGACCTACGCCGCGTTCGAACGCACCGACACCCGCGGCATCAACCGGATCGTGATGGGGCCCTGGAATCACGGCGGCTGGTACGGGGCGGGCACTGCTCTGGGCCAGGTGCAGTTCGGGGACTCCACCGGAGTGTGGTTCCGCCGCGAGGTAGAAGCGCCGTTCTTCGCCTTTTATCTCCAGGATCGGGGCCCGCTGCGCCTGGCCGAGGCTACCGTGTTTGAAGGGGGCTCGAACCGGTGGCGCAGCTTTGATGCTTGGCCGCCGAAGCCGATGACACCGCGAAACCTCTACCTCAGCGGCGGGGGGAAACTCTCCTTCGAGAAGCCCGTGGCGATGGGAGCCTCCTTCGAGTCGTTCCGGTCCGACCCGGCTTATCCGGTCCCCTATCGTCCCCGACCGGTGCAGGTCACCTACTCCCAAGGCTCCCAGTGGGGCATCTGGCAGGCGATGGATCAGCGATTCGTGCACGGCCGGCCCGACGTGTTGAGCTGGGAAACCGAACCGCTCACGGAAGAGCTAGTGATTGCGGGCAACATCGAGGCCCGGCTCTTCGCTTCGACCACCGGATCCGACGCCGATTGGGTGGTGAAGCTGATTGACGTGTACCCCGATACCGTTTCAGGGAACCGGACGATGGGTGGCTATCAGCTCATGGTCTCGGGTGAGATCATGCGGGGCCGCTATCGGACCAGCTTCGAACGGCCCGCGGCCATACCGCCGGGCCAGGTGCTCGAGTACACCGTCAGGCTGCCGCCCCAGCTGTACCGATTTCAGGAGGGCCACCGGGTCATGGTGCAGGTCCAGAGCACCTGGTTTCCGCTCTACGACCGTAACCCGCAAACCTGGGTCCCCAACATCTTCCTGGCTCAGGGATCCGATTACCGGGCGCAAACCCATCGCATCTGGCGTACCGCCCGGCAGCCGTCCCACCTCGTCTTGCCGGTGATTCCCGAATGAAACCCAAGCCTCGGCTCGGCGTCGGCTTCGTTGGCAGCGGCTTTAACGCTCGGTTCCACATGCTCTCCTGGCGGGGGGTGCGCGACGCCGACGTGCTGGGTGTCTGGAGCCCCACTGCCGAGCACGCTCGCAGCGCCGCCGCCTATGCCCGATCGCTCGACCTCGGCTCCTGCAAGCCCTATCGCTCGATCACCGATATGGTCAAGGACCCTGCCATCGACGCTCTCTGGATCTGCTCCGCCAACTTTGCCCGGATCGAAAACCTGGAGGAGATGGTAGACGCGATCCTCCTGGGCAAAGGCAAGCTCCTGGGCATTGCCTGCGAAAAACCCCTGGCCCGGGACGTGGCCGAGGCGATCAAGGTGGTCGAGCTCGCCAGGAAGGCGGGCGTCGCCACGGGGTATCTCGAGAACCAGCTGTTCGCTCCCCACGTGGAGCGGGGGAAGGAGCTCCTCTGGGCCCGGGGCGCCGCGCTCACCGGGCGGCCTTACCTCGCTCGGGCCGCCGAGGAGCACAGCGGACCCCACATGCCCTGGTTCTGGCGCGGGCGGTTGCAGGGCGGCGGGGTGCTCAACGACATGATGTGCCACTCGGCGCTGGTGGTGCGGCATCTGCTCACCAAACCCGGTGAGCCACTCTCTACGGTCAAGCCGGTGCGGGTGACCGGGCACATCGCCAGCCTGAAGTGGAGCCAGCCCGAGTACGCCCGCCGGCTCAAGCGGATGATGGGCCCCACCGTGGATTATCTCCGGGAGCCAGCGGAAGATTTCGCCAGCCTTTCAATCGAATTCCGGACTCGGGAGGGCCAAACGGTGTTCGGCGAAGCCACCACCTCCTGGAGCTTCGTGGGCCCGGGCCTGCGGCTTTCCGCGGAGCTGCTCGGTCCGGAGTATTCGATGAGCTGGAACAGCCTGGAGCCAGGCCTCAAGCTGTTCTTCAGCCGGGAAGTCAAGGGCAAAGCCGGCGAAGACCTGGTCGAGAAACAGAACGCCGAGGTGGGACAGATGCCGGTGGTGCCGGACGAAGCGGTAGCCTATGGGTACGAGGCCGAGAACCGGCACTTCAGCCGGGTCTTTCTCGGCAAGGAGAAGCCGCTCCTCACCTTCGAGGACGGACTCGAGGTGGTGAAGCTGCTCATGAGCGCCTATCAGAGCGCCGAGCGGGGCAAGACCCTCCGATTTCCCCCGCCGGGCATCGAGCGGTTCGTGCCCAAGGTCGCGAAAGGAACCTGGAGGCCCTGACGTCGACGGATGCACCCCAAGGGAGAAGGGTAGATGAAACCGAAGGTCGGCCGCCTCTCGCTGATGATGTTCCTCCAGTACGCGGTCTGGGGCGCCTGGCTCCCGCTCGCGGCCCGCTACCTCACTGCCAGCACCGGGGAAGGCGGGTTAGGGTTCACTGGAACGCAGATGGGGACCATCCTGGGCTTGGCCGGCTCGATCGGCGCCATCGCGGCGCCGTTCATCGCGGGCCAGTTCGCCGACCGGCACTTCAGCACCGAACGATTCCTGGCCGTCCTGCTCGCGGTCGGCGGGGTCGTCAAGTGGATCACCGCATCGCAAACCGGCTTCCCGGCCTGGCTCCTCCTGTCGATCGCCTACAGCGTGGTGTACATGCCGACCCTGGCGCTCTCCAACTCGATGGCGTTCGCCAACCTCTCCGACCAGAGGCACGAATTCGGCAAGGTACGGGTCTGGGGCACGATCGGCTGGATCGCGGCGAGCTGGATCTTCCCGATGATCTATCTGCAGAGTGATTTGCGGCTCCAGTGGATGCCCCCGTTCCTGGTGGGGCCCGAGCTTCCCAACGTTACCCATCGGCTGGCCGATTCGCTGCGCTTCTCAGCCCTCATTTCGTGGGGCTACGCCCTCTTCTGTCTGGCCCTGCCCCATACCCCTCCCAAGCGCGAAGGGGTCGAGCGGCTCGCGTTTGCCAAGGCGTTCCGCCTGCTCCGGGAGCCGTCGTTCGCCGTCCTCGTGGCCGCGAGCCTGCCGATCAGCGTGATTCACCAGGTCTACTTTCTTCAGACCCCGCCTTTCTTCTCGCGGCTGGGCCTGATGGACAGCCAGATCGGCCCTGCGATGACGATCGGGCAGTTCAGCGAGATCGCCATCATGGCGTTGCTGGGCCTCATGCTCGCCCGGCTCGGTTTCCGCAACGTGATCGCGATCGGGGCGCTGGCCTACTTCGCCCGCTATACGATCTGGAGCTTTCCGACTCTGCCGGTCGGCGTCCTGGTGGGGAGCCAGTTCCTGCACGGCATCTGCTACGCCTGCTTCTTCGCGGCTGCCTACATCTACACCGATCGGGTCGCACCGCCCGATGTCCGGCATTCGGCCCAAACCGTGTTCGGCATCCTGATCCTTGGCGGAGGCCCGGTCCTGGGCGGTATCCTCTCGGGCTGGCTGGCGGACAGCTATGCCAGCGTGGCCGGCCAGGTGGACTACGGTGCCCTGTGGCGGGTGGTCTCTCTGATCGGGCTGGCCGCGGCGGTGTTCTTCTGGACGTCGTTCCGGGAGCGAAAGGCGCCCGCCGGAGGGTGATTCGCCGGGTGCCGGGGATAAACCTTTCGACCCCGGTCGGCATCGCACGGGGGTGTCGACTGTCGCCCTCGCCGCCCGTTCCGATCCATTCCGGATTCCGGTCCGGCGCGCTGTGCCGGCGGGGCCGATGACCGAGCTGGTGGAACGAGCCCGGACCGGCGATGATCAGGCTTTCGAAGCGCTCTATCGCGCCCATGTGGGGAGGGTACACGCGCTCTGCTCGCGGCTGGCCGGCGAATCGCGCGCGGCGGAGGAGTTGACCCAGGATGTGTTCGTCCGCGCCTGGGAAGCACTCCCTTCGTTCCGGGGCGAAAGCGCTTTCGCGAGCTGGCTCTACCGCCTCGCCATGAACGTGTTTCTGGGCCAGCGCCGGGCGGCCGGCCGGCGGGAGCGCCGAGTTGTTGGTGCCGCGGATCCGGGCGAGCTGGAACGCCCCGCCGAGCCGCCCCACCCGGGCACCAGGTTGGATCTGGATCAGGCCATCGCCCGATTGCCGGAAGGAGCCCGGCTGGTGTTCGTGCTGCATGATGTGGAGGGCTACCAGCACGGCGAGATCGCCCGGATGACGGGCATCGCCGAAGGCACCTCCAAGGCCCAGCTCTTCCGGGCCCGGCGGCTGCTGCGAAAGGCATTGAACCGATGACCTGCGCCGAAATCCGAGAACGGCTCGACGGCTATGCGCGGGGAGAATTCTCTCCTCGCGAGGACGCCGCGTTCGAGGCCCATCTCTCGTCTTGTGCCGCGTGCGCTGCGCTCCTTGAGGCGGCGGAACCGGCGCTGGCGGAAGCGCGGACCCTGCCTCGAGCTGTCGAGCCTGGGGCCAATCTTTGGCCCGGGGTCCGTTCCCGGATGGATCCCCGGATCGCCCCCCGCCGCCGCGTCCCGCTCCCGGGCTGGATGCTGGCCGCGGCCGCCGTGCTGCTGGTCGCGGTTTCCTCAGGAGTCACCGCCCTGCTCCTGCGACAGTCGTCCAGCCGTCCCACCGCCCAGCCGTCCTTCGCATTGTCCGCGCTGGAAGCCGAGTATGCTTCGGCTACTGCGGATCTTGCCACGGCCCTCGAGGGAGCGAGAGGGCGCCTCGCGCCGGCCACGATTGCCACGATCGAGCGCAACCTCGCGGTGATCGACCAGGCCCTGGCCGAATCTCGCCGGGCCCTTGCCAACGACCCCGACAATGCCGCCCTGGAGCACCTGGTGGTCGCGGCCTGGCGGCAAAAGGTGGATTTCCTTCGCCGCGCCACCGCGCTGGCCTCGGAGTCGTGATGCATCGCCTCCAGTTCGTCCTCACCGTCCTCACCGTCCTCACCGTCCCCACCCTGGAGGCGCAGCAGAAGCTCGCCCGCCGAATCGCGATCGCTCCAGACGCTTCGATCCGGATCTACAATCTCTCCGGCACGACTCGGGTGATCGGCTGGGACCGAGACTCCATCGTGGTCACCGGTCTCGCTCCTGCGGGGACCACGTTCTACATGGGGGGCGCGGGCCGGATTGCCAAACTGGGACTCGAACGGGACGAAAAAGCCGGGTCGCTCTCAGGGATGGGGATGCTCGAGGTGCGAGTGCCGCGGGGAGCCCGCGTGTGGGTCAAGTCGGCCGAAGGCTCGATCGAGGTGGATGGGCTGTCGGGCGAGGCGGATCTGGCGACCGTCGGTGGCGGAATCAAGGTCACCGGGACCCTCCGGCTCCTCACGGCGGAAACCCTTGAGGGCGATATCGCGGCGACCGGCGCCTCCCAGCTCGTGCGGGTTAAGACCGGGACCGGGAAGATCGTGCTCTCCGGTTCCACGGGCGACCTGACCGCTTCCACGGTCGCCGGGCCGGTGCTCTTGCTGGATGCCCATGTCACGAGCGCGCGGATCGAGACCGTCTCCGGCGCGGTCAGCTATGACGGGACCCTGGATCACCGCGGCAGCCTCGAAATTCAGACCCACAGCGGCGAGGTGGAGCTCCGATTGCCGCCTTCGGTGTCGGCTGAATTCGATCTTCATTCCATAGGCGGCACGATCTTCATCGCGCTGTCCCCCAAACTCGGAACGCCTCCCCGGCCGCTCAAAAAGCCCCAGTTCTTCGCCACCGGCGGCGGTGGCGCCCGCGTGGTGGTGCGCTCCTTCAAGGGAAATATCCGGCTCGTCGGGCGGGACTGAGCTTCGAACCGCCGGGGCGAAAGCGGCACTCCAGGAAGGGTCGGATGTGGGTGCCCGGCAAACAGCGGGCGCCCGCCGGACTGCTTGCCGGTGCGGTGAAGCGAGCGTTATTATCGCTACCTCGTGCCGCTCACTCGCAACGTCCTCGCCTCCTCATAAATGAACCGGAAGCTCCGGCTCATCCTGTTCCTGGTCGGCGCGACCATCGTCTCGCTGATGGTCTGGAAGGCCGGCCCCGACCGGATCTGGGAAGGC
>DATECI010000087.1:0-6376 GCA_035286985.1 Gemmatimonadales bacterium | reverse complement strand
CCCTTGAAGCTACCCTTCCCGCCGGGATTGTCGGAGGCAGAATCGAGCTTCAGGCCGCGCCCGGGCGAGAGGTGTTAGTGGAAGGTCTCAAGCGGCAGATCGCCGTAGTCGAGGAGCTGATCAGCCAGCGGGTGGGGGCTCCGATCCGGGTTCATGTGCGGGTAGGTGGCGGCGGGCTTGGAAGCCGCAATCAATTGATACATAATGACTTAAGAGCATCGGAGCTGGAGCGGATTCGGCGACTCGATCCCGCCCTCAACGCGGCGGCTGATGAATTAGATTTGGAAATCGTAGACCAGAGTCTTCCCCCCCAGCCCCCCAGTGCCTGACTCGTGGCGGCGGGGGGATTGTGTCAGGACGGGACCAAGGAGCATCATGGCGGATCTTCAGCATCTCTTCCAGCTGGGTCAGCAGGTTCAGGGGCGGCTGCAGCAGCTGCAATCGGAGCTGGCCGACCGGACGATCGAGGCCAGCGCCGGGGCCGGGCTGGTGCGGGTTAGAGTCGACGGCCGGGGACTCCTGCGAGCCCTCAGCATCGACCCCCAGGCGTTCGAGGGCCGCGACCCCGAGCTGCTGGCCGATCTGATCGTCGGGGCGGTGGCCGAGGCCCAGCGCCGTGCCGCCGACCTGGTGCAGGCGGAAATCCGGAGGCTTTCCCCGCTTCCTAACCCGCTTTCCTCGCTCTGAGCCCGGTGGGCGCCATCGACGAGCTGGTCGCCGAGCTCGCCCGCCTGCCGGGGATCGGACCGAAGACGGCCCAACGACTGACTTTCCATCTCCTGCAGCAACCCCGCGAACAGCCGGAGCGGCTCGCCGCGGCGCTCGCGGCGGTGGCGGCCCGGGTTCATCCTTGTCCCCAGTGCGGCAACTTTACCGAAGCCGACCCCTGCGTGGTCTGCGCCGATCCGGGACGGGATCCGGCGGTGCTCTGCGTGGTGGAAGAGGCATCCACTGTTGTGGCGGTCGAGCGGTCCACCGGCTTCAAGGGGCGCTATCTCGTGTTGGGAGGGCGGCTCTCTCCCCTCTCCGGGGTGGGCCCGGAGCAGCTCCGGGTGGGCCTGCTCAAGCGGCGCGTGGGGGAGGGTGGGGTCCGGGAAGTCATCCTGGCGACCAATCCTTCTCTGGAGGGCGAGGCGACAGCGACCTACATTCAGCACTTGCTCCAGGGCACCGGCGTGCGGGTGACCCGGCTCGCCCGCGGGCTTCCGGTCGGTGGCGATCTCGACTACATCGATGGCCTCACCCTGAGCCATGCGCTCGCCGCGCGCCAGGAGGTGCCCTGAAACCGTCTCGTTCCGTGGCATTCGTCCTCTCGGCGGCGGCCGGGATCACGGCCGGGTGGCTCCTGGCTCAGCGTTATCTCGACCGACACCGGGCGGCCCTGTTCAGCCCCCGGCTCCGGCGCCGCCACGCAGCCCTCGGCTATCTGGCCGGCCGGCCGGGTCCCGAAACGGTGCGCCTCCTGCGCGATTACCTAGCCTGGGAACGGCACCCGGTGCTGCGGCGTCGGGCCCGCCGGGTAGCGCGGGAGCTGGACCGCGCGCTCCGATGAGTGGTGCGGCCAGCTGGTCGTTCCGGGAAGAGGATGCGTCCCGAATCGGAGCTCTCCTGGATCGCCTGCTGGCGGAATCCAGCGCCCGTACGGCGTTGCTGGTGGATCGCGCGGGCCAGATGCTGGCCACTGCGGGCCAGCCGCCCCGATTCGACCCCATTACTTTCGCGACGCTCACCGCCGCCGATTTCAGCGCCAATGATCAGCTGGCCCGCCTGCTGGGTGAGAACGAGTTCGGGGCGCTGTTTCATCAGGGAGAAAAGGACTCGCTCTACCTCGCCGACGTTGCTCGCCGGGTCATTCTGGTCGTGCTGTTCGACAACTCGACCACGCTGGGCCTGGTGAAGCTGCGGGTTCGCGGCATCGTGGGCGAGCTGTCCCGGGTCTTTCTGGAGATGTTCGCCCGGGAGGGGGCTGGGGAGCGGGGCCGACCTGGGGCCGGGGTGGAGCGCGGCTTCGTGGGGGAAGCCGAGGATGAAATCGATCGGTTGTTCGGCACCTCCGGGCGCGGCTGATGTCCCTCATCAACTACGCGTCCCGCGAGGTCAACTGCAAGCTCGTCTATTACGGGCCTGGCCTCGGTGGCAAGACCACCAATCTCGAGTACATCTACGAAAAGGTCGCCCCCGCCAGCAAGGGGAAAATGATCTCACTGGCCACCGAAACCGAGCGGACCCTCTTCTTCGATTTCCTTCCGGTGGATCTGGGCACCATTCGCGGCTTCAAGACCCGGTTCCATCTCTACACCGTACCGGGCCAGGTCTATTACAATGCCTCGCGGCGGTTGATCCTGAGGGGAGTGGACGGGGTCGTCTTCGTGGCCGACAGCCAACTGGAGCGGATGGAAGCGAATCTCGAGTCCATGCAGAATCTCTACGACAACCTGGCCCAGCACGGACTCGATCTCACCCGGATTCCGTTCGTGATTCAGTACAACAAGCGCGACCTGCCCAACGCCGCCCCGGTAGAACAGCTTCAGGAGGCCCTCAATCCGGGGTGGCCGGTGGAAGATCCCGCCCGCCAGAGGCTCACCCCGGATCCCGCCCGCCCCGGCGAGCCTCTGATCCGGCAAGTGGACGAAACCTGGATTGAGCGAGTGGCCTACTTCGAGGCCGCGGCGGTGCGGGGGGATGGCGTGTTCGATACCCTCCGGGCCGTGAGTAAGATGGTGTTGAAGACTCTGGGATGAGGAAGAGCGTGAACGGTCAACGGTCAACGGTCAACGGTACCAGCCTTGCCAGAAAAGATCCGTCCACAGGGCTTGTCCCGTTGACCGTTGACCGTTGACGGTTCCCTCCGTTCCGCCGTGCACTGGACCCTCCCCAACATCCTGACGGTCGCTCGTATCGCCATCACTCCCGTGATCGCGGCGTTGCCTTTCATCGCCGGCTACGGTCCCAAGATCGTGGCCCTGGCGATCTTCATCGCCGCGTCGGTGACCGACGTGATTGACGGCCGGCTGGCGCGGCGCCACAACCAGGTCACCGATTTCGGCAAGAAGCTGGACCCGATTGCGGACAAGCTGCTCCTCCTGGCCACCCTGGTGCCGATCTGGTGGATCTCCAAGCAGCGGCACGATCTCTACGACATTCCGGTTTGGGGGAGCGTCCCCCTCTGGGTCTGTCTCCTGCTGCTCGGCCGCGAATTCGCCATGACCGGGTTCCGGTGGTACGCGGCGCGCCGCGGAGTGGTGATCTCGGCCCAGGGCCCCGGCAAGCTCAAGACCGTGTTCCAGAGCATCTTCATCGGGGGGACCATCGCGTGGTTCGCCTTCCGCGACGCGATCAAGCCCATGGGGTGGGAGCAGGACCGGGCCGCGCGCTGGTGGAACCAGTTTCACGGCAGCTTTGTGGCCGTGACGCTGGGCATTGCGCTGGTGCTCACGATCTACTCCTTCCTCATTTACCTCTATCGGTATCGCGGACTGTTCTCCAACCCTCCCGACCGGTAACCCGCCCCGGGTCGCGGTGCCGGCCGGCCCAAGCCCCCGCGCCGCGGTACTTTTCTCCCATGGACCTCGAGGTTGTCACCATCGGGACCGAGCTTCTGCTCGGTTTTACGCTCGATACGAACTCGGCCTTTCTCGGGCAAGCCCTGGCCGGCACCGGGGCGCGGGTAACCCGGCGCACCTCGGTGCCGGATGATCCATCCGCCGTGGCGAGCGCGGTTGCGGAGGGGCTGGCCCGCACCCGGTTCGTGCTGACCACCGGAGGACTCGGGCCCACCAAGGACGATCTCACTAAGAAGGCGGTGGCCGAGCTGCTCGGTCTCCCCCTGGAGTTTCATCCCGACCTCTGGGACGCGCTCACCGCTCGGTTCGCCCGGATGGGCCGCAAGCTCGCCGAACGAAACCGGTGTCAGGCGGAGGTGCCCCGGGGGGCCGTGGTGCTGCTCAACCCGAGGGGGACCGCCCCGGGCCTGTGGATTGCCGGTGATCAAGGCGACGTGATCATGCTGCCCGGGGTGCCCGGCGAGATGCAAGGTCTGGTAACGGAGGAGGTGATTCCCCGGCTCGAGGCGCGGAGCCGAGGGAGAGTGGTGCGCTCGCTGATCATCCGCACCACCGGCATTCCCGAATCCAACCTCGCCGAGCGGATGGAGCCGGTAGAAGAAACGCTGGCCCCGCTCACTCTGGCCTACCTTCCGGGGCTGGAAGGCGTCGACCTTCGTCTGACCGCGTGGGAGGAGCGGTCGGAAGACGCCGAGCGGTTCCTTGCCGAGGCCGGTGAGCGGGTTCGCGGGGTACTCGGCGACCATGTCTACGGGACCGGGCATGCCGACCTCGCCGCGGCAGTACTCGAGGCAGGCCGGGACCGAGGTTGGACCGTGGCGGTCGCCGAATCATGCACCGGGGGCATGGTCGGGGAGCGGCTCACCGCGATCCCCGGAAGCTCCGATGTCTTCCTTGGCGGCATGATCGCCTACTCCAACCGCCTCAAGGAGGATCTCGGGGTTCCCCTTCGAATCCTGGAGGCGCACGGCGCCGTAAGCGAGGAAACGGCCTCCGCCATGGCCACTGCGGCCCGAGGCCGGTGGGGGGCCAGCGTGGCGGGCGCCGTCACCGGAATTGCGGGCCCCGCCGGGGGGACCAGCGAGAAGCCTGTTGGCCTGGTCTGGTTTGCCGCTGCGATCGGCGGCGAGGTAAGCACCGACCGTTGGGTCTTTCCCGGCTCCCGGTACGAGATTCGGGCCCGGGCCACCCAGTTCGCTCTCTGGAAGCTATGGCGGAAGATCCGGTCGGCCGGTCCTCCTTAGGGGAGCCCGACTAGATTCCATCCCCGCGGGCGAGCCGAGGGAGATCGTAAAGGCATGATGGACAAGGAATTCGAAGAGGACGCCCCAGTTGGGGAAGCTCCGCCCCTCGGCAACCCTGTCGGCACCGGCACGGCCGGGGTGCCTCTGGAGTCGGCCGAGGGGGCGGTATCCCGCCTCGAGGAGCAGCTGCGCGAGGCCAACGAACGCCACCTCCGGGTGGCGGCGGACTTCGATAACTTCCGGAAGCGGATAGCCCGGGAGCGCCTGGAGTTGGCTGACCGGGCCCAGGCCGCGCTGGTTATCAAGCTTCTCGATGTCCTGGACGACGTAGACCGGATCGTGATGAGCGACCCCACCACTCCGAGTGCGGCCTTGCTCGAGGCAACGCTGCTGGTCGACAAGAAACTCCGCAAGGAGCTTGAAGCGGCCGGACTGGAGCGGATCGATCCCGCCGGCCAGCCCTTCGATCCTGCCTGGCATGAAGCCGTTTCCGTGGTCCTTCCGGAGCGGCCGGAGCAGGATCACACCGTGGCCGCGACCTATCAGATTGGCTACCGTTTTCGGGGAAGCCTGGTCCGGCCCGCGCGGGTCCAGGTCTACTCCTCGGAGGGACACACGTAGTGGCCGCGAAGGATTTCTATCAGGTCCTCGGCGTCAACGAGCAGGCCACGCCGGAAGCAATCAAGAAGGCGTATCGCCGCCTCGCCAAACAGTATCACCCCGATGCCAACCCGAATAACCCGCAGGCCGCCGAGACGTTCAAGCAGATTTCGGAGGCTCATGGGGTGCTTTCCGATCCGGAAAAGCGGAAGAAGTACGACACCATGCGGCGGCTGGGCGCGTTCGAGCCTTCGGCACGGCGGTCGGGCGGTGGCCCCGGGGGGGCGCCGCGCGGTGGAGGTTTTGCCGAGACGTTCGATTTTGGCGATTTCGGCTCAATGGGTTTGGGCGACATATTCTCCTCGATCTTTGGCCGGGGAAAGCGGGAAGAACCCCGCGGGGAATCCATCGAGACCGAGCTCGAGATACCCTTCCGGACCGCCGCGCTGGGCGGCAAGGTGCCGGTTACCCTCACCCTGAACGAGGCCTGCGCAACCTGCAGCGGCAGCGGAGCCGCTCCCGGGGCCACCCTCTCCGCATGCCCCGAATGCAAGGGCAGGGGAACGATTTCCTTCGGGCAAGGGGGGTTTGCCGTGAACCGGCCGTGCCCGATGTGCCGGGGTCGAGGGAAGGTCGCTTCCCAGAAGTGTGCGACCTGCGGTGGAGTAGGAGAAACTCGGGGAGAGCGGCGAGTCATGATCACGGTCCCCGCCGGGACCGAGTCCGGACTCAAGATCCGGATCAAGGGACAGGGGAGCGCCGGCCGGAACGGCACCCCTCCCGGGGATCTCCTTGTCACCTTTCAGGTCCAGCCCGACCGGTTTTTCCGGCGGGAAGGACTCGATGTGGTGTGCGACGTCACCATCAATCTGGCCCAAGCCGTGATTGGAACCCGGCTCCGGGTGCGCACCCTTGACGGGAAAAAAGTGGTGCTCAAGATACCGCCCGGCACCCAGCCAGGGCGGAAAT
>DATECI010000086.1:0-3021 GCA_035286985.1 Gemmatimonadales bacterium | reverse complement strand
GGAGGAGGCGGCCCGCCGCCCGCTGCTTCAGGTGCTGCAGCGCCACATACACCCGCCGGGCATGCCTGGCCAGGGCCGAGTAGTGCCGGACGAATCGGTACACCGGTTCGTAGCTGCCGCTGAACTTGTCCTTGAACTTCCCGCCACTCGCCGGAACCCGATAGTTGTCACCCATCCGATACTGCGACAGCCCCCGTTCGCAAGCGAGCCTCAGAACGGTCCAGTGCAGCAAGTCGTTGGCACAGAGCTGGCGGCCCAGGATCGAGGACCCGGTGCTGAGCGAGTAGACCCGGTTCCCGTCGTGGGGAAAAACGCCGGAGGCCAGGACATCGCCGGTTGCCGGATGCCGCACCTGGACTGTGAACACCAGGTCGCTCGGTTTGAGGCGGGTGGCCAGTGATTGGTAATCCGCCAGCGGGAACGGCGGCGCCAGGCCCTGGCGGCCGAAGACCTCCCGCACCTGTTCGTAGTGGGTGGGGATGAATCCCGGCTCGCGGACGTCTTCCGTGACCAGGCCGTGCTTGAGGGCCTGCCGGATCCGGTTCCTGGATTTGCTGCTGAGCGCGGACCACATCGTCTCGACATCGCGCGACAGCGTAACCTGGAAGGTCTTCCATTCCCGGACCTCGTAGCCGTGCCCGCGCATGACGGCGGGATCCAGGACCGGGCTCCCGATCTCCAGCTGATGCACCCGGAGCGAGCTGCACAAGTCGTCCAGGGACACCAGAAACCGATCCACCGGGAAGTCCCGCTGGACGATCGGCCCCAGGTACTCGCTCATCGATCCGGAAAACGGGCTGCCCAGGAGCCGAAACGGTCCCTTGCGAAGCAAGAGCGCGGCGAAGTAACCCAGGGTCCGGCCCCGCTCAACGATGCGGAACCGGAGCACCCGGCCCCGGCCGGTGTCCTCCAGAAACCCGAGCCAGGCCGAAGTGTGATAGAACATCGCGAGGTCGTAGCGGGCGACCGCGGCGTCCCACTCCCCCGCCGGCAAGTGGTCGACCGGCTCGAGCTGCATTGGCTACCCTTCCTTCCGAATCAGCCTCCCCAACGCTTCCCGATCGGGCGCCAGCAGCTCCGCGACCCGCTGCTGGTCCACGTCGGCGACGATGATTTGACCCACCTCGGTATTGACCTCCCGGAAGATGCCGTGGGACTTCATCTTCGCGACCTGGTACTGGTTGTCTTCCGTCGGGGTGACGTAGTGCACCGAATCGGCCTTGAAGCGGTGCACCAGAAAGAGGTGGACCAGAGTCATCAGCCGCTTCTTGCGGAGCGAGTCGGCAAAGGTGTTCTGGTCCCGCACCGAGAGGATGCTGCGGCCGCGCCGGTCGTGGATGGGGGCGAAGATGACGTTGGCGAGCTGCGCTTGCCCCTGGTCGTGGATGCCAAGCTCGAGCAGTTCCGAGCCGGCCCGGTGGGGCCGGAGCTGGACCCGGAGCGGACCGGGCAACCGGTAGTGCTCGGTCCACATCGCCAGCCACTCCTCGAGCAGCTTCTTGGGCACCTCGGTCTGGATCAAGTGCTGGTGCTGGGTCGAGCCCTTGCCCATGGCCATCGTGGTCGCGGTACGCCCCGAGGTGGCAGCGAGCGCGGCGTCTCCCCGCGGCCCCCCCACCAGGGTCTGCGGGGTGCGGTAGGGTGACTCGACCATGCGGAGCTTGCGCTGTACCCGGGCCAGGGCCAGCATGCCGTCCTGCTTGAGCGCGGTGGCAAACTCCTCGGCCGCCAGCCCGTCGATCTGGTGACCGCCGTAGGTGATGAAGTTGAAGACGAAGCCCAGCTGGCCGAGCTCTTCGGGGAAACGCCGCATCTCCTCCTCGCTCATGCCGGTGGTGTCCCAGCTGAACGAGGGCGAGAGATTGTAAGCGAGCATCTTGTCGGGAAACTCCCGGTGGATGGCCTCGGCGAACTGGCGGGCCTCGGTGAGGTCCGCGGCCTTGGTCTCCATCCAGAGCACGTCGGCGAAGGGCGCGGCGGCAAGCGACTTCGCGATCGCGTAGGGGATGCCGCCTTGCACCTGATAGTACCCCTCGGGGGTCTTGGCCAGCTCGCAATCCCAGCGGGCGTCGGCACCGAGCCGCCGGGCCTTCTCGCGGGCGGCGTAGAGCGAAGCGCGGGCGGCAAACCGCCGCCACTCGTCGGCGCTGGACTCGACCGGCTCGCCTTCGCTGGCCCGAAAGGCCAGCGCGGCGGCCACTGCGTTGGCGTAGGTCTCCAGGCCGGCCTGCTCTTCCCATGCCGCGAGGAAGCTTGCAGCGACCCCGCCGAACCCGGCGTCGAGCGAGCTCTCCTTGCCAGTGCGATAGTCCGTGGCGGCCTCCGCGGCCTGGCGCAGAAGGCCTTGGCGCTCGAGCCAGGCGGAGGCGGCGAGGTACTCCTCCTCGGGGACGGCATATAGGAGGTGGCCGTTGAGCTCTTTGATCCCCAGCTCGTAGAAGCGCCGGATCAGCGCGAGGTAACCCGCCTTGTAGGCCGGCAGATCCCGGTTGGTGACGCCGAGCAGAAAGGGCTGGTCCCGCTCGTCGGCGCGGCCGTCGATCAGATTGCCGGCCTCGGCATCGGTGCGGGCGACGATGATGCCGGGAACTCCCATGAGGTCGAGCTGGAAGCGGGCGGCGTTCAGCCGCTTGTTCTGCTCGTCCTGCGCCACCAGGACCTTGCCGCCCTGGTGGCCGCACTTCTTGGTGCCCGGGCGCTGGTCCTCGATGTGGTAACCCGGAACGCCGGCTTCCACGAAGCGGAGGATGAGATTGCGTACGTGCGGGTCGCCGCCGTGGCCGGTGTCGGCGTCGGCGATGATGAAGGGACGGAAGTCGTGCGCCGGCACGGCCGCCCGCTGGGCCTCGGTCATCCGGGAACGCAGGTAGCGCTGGTTGCGGTCGGCGGTGAGCAAGGCCCGCACCATGGTCGCGGCCTCGTCCGGCACCTGGCTGAGCGGGTAGCTCGCAAGATCGGGTCCGGGGTCCTCGCCGGTGCCGCCCTTGGCGGAGGTGGCCCAGCCCCCCAGGTAAATCCCCT
>DATECI010000085.1:0-10481 GCA_035286985.1 Gemmatimonadales bacterium | reverse complement strand
CCCAACTCAATCCAGGCCGTCGAATCAACCGAGGCGACCAAGTTGCCCAGTGAATCCAGCGCCGCGAACCGAACCCGCACCGGGTAGACCACTCCCGCCGCGCCGGTGGCGGGCTCGATTCGATATCCCGGGATCGCGAACACCACCTGGATCATGGGCCGGGCGCCGGAACCCCCGGCCACGAGCAACGCGCCCCAGGCATCGAGGTCGCGAGCGAAGTGCAGCACGTAGCTGTCGGAGCTGGCGGCGACCCGAATACCTCGGCGCCCCAGCGCGCGCTCCCAAGTCAGGAAGTCGGCCAGCTGATCCGGTCGGCTGGGGGGCATCTGGCGGTACCTCGGGGCCAAGGCGGAGCGGGACCGGAAGAGCTGCTCGGTGGTCTCTGCCAGGCGCAGGCCTTCCGACGCCGGCGCGGCATTCCGTGATTTCCCGGCAGCCGGGATACCCCGGGCATTCGAGACATCAACAACGCTCTCGACCAGCCGATAGTCGTTGGGCGCCTGACGCGCCACGAAGTGCAGCACCAGGTCCGCCCTCGCCGCCCCGCCGCGCCGATAGCGCCAGGATTCATTCGGCTCAATCCCGGGCACCACGTAACTGGCGCGGTCGTCGGGATCGCCGTGCCGCACGTAGATCCGGCCCCGGTCGTCGAAGCGTTCCGTGCTGTCCGGCATCACGACCAGGAATTCCCGCCGCGCCACCGCCAGGCGCCGGAGATGCTCGGCCAAGCGCTCGCCTTCCCGACGAAGCTCGAGCCGGTCACGCACGGTCCAGAACCGACGGAGGAACTCGGCCCGGGCCGGCCCGCGCCGACGATCGAATTCAGCCAGGTCGGAGTCGCTCGCAATCGAGGCGAGATCGGCGCGGTACTCGGCCCCGGCGACCGGATCATCATCGACCGCCCCGGCCAGATACGCTGCGGCGCCGCTCCAGTCTCCCCTGAGGAGCTGGGTCCGCCCCAGCTCAACCAGGCCAAGCGCGCGATTGTCGTGGGTGGCAAGGTATGCCGCGAGGGTGCCGAGGGCCGCGGTGTCTCCCAGTTCGCGCTGGACCCGGCCCAGGGCGAGGAGAAGCCGGGCTCCCCGCAGTGGAGCGGAGGTTGCCCGCCGCAAGGCCTCTCGAATGACCCCGGCCTTGTTGAGTGAACCGTCGCGCACGGCGCGCCGGGCCAGCTCCTCCAACCGGGAAGCAAACCCCGGCTCGAGCGTGACCGCGCGGGCGAAGGCCTGCGTGGCCCTGGAAAAGGCATCGCGCGCAAGCATGGCCCGGCGCTCTGATCCGCCCAGCCGCCCGCCGAGCGTGTATTCGGCATAGGCCACCGCGAGCCAGGCATAGGGCCATTGGGGCGCCAGGCTGGCCGCCAACCGGAATTCCGAGGCTGCCTCATCGAGATGGCTGGCACCACCGAGCTCCCCCTGGCGAAGCGCCAGGTACCCGAGGGAGAGGTGGAAGGCGGGATCGCTTCGGGCGCGGCGCACGAAGGGAAGCAGCCGCTTCTCTCGTTCCCGCAGCGCGAGGGTATCGGTGACGGACTGGAGGGTATCCCGAAACGCGTCGATCTCGCGGCGCTGCTCCGGGGTCTGTCCCAAGAGACCGGCCGAGAATCCTGAGAGGAACGAGAGGAGCGCGATGACCGATCTCGTCGCCCTCGCCCGCCGCGGCAGCGTCCGCGAGTCCAATTGCACTCGATCCACTCCGAGGTGACGAGGAGTACCGGAGGGGGGGGACGCCCAGCAAGGGACGAGCCACACAACAGCCTCCTCCATTGCGCCGGAACCGACCGGGTCCTCTATTTCGACCCAGACCCGAGGACTTGTTGATGTGAAAGTCTGCCCCGTCTGCCATGCCCAGTATGGAACGATGATCCGGCAACTCCGGGATTCGGCCTCGCCATGAGCGCGGCGCGGGGGCCGGTCGCGGTGACCGTGCGGGCCCGGAGCGATCCCGGCCGCACCCGGGATCACAACGAAGACTGTTTCCTGATCACCGATCTCAGCGCGCTGGGCCGGGACCTCGCGCAGGGCGGCCCCCACCGGGTCGGCGAGCGCGGGAGTGTGTTTCTGGTTGCCGACGGCATGGGAGGCGCAGCGGCTGGAGAGCTGGCCAGCTCGATGGCGGGTGGGTTCATCGTGCAATACCTGACGGAGCACTGGAACCAGGATGGCGCGAAGAGCCCGGAACGGTTCGCCGAGCATCTCCGCACCGCGGTCGAGCAAGCCAACGAACAGCTCCATTCCTATGGGAAAGAGCACCCCGACGTGCGCGGAATGGGGACGACGGCTACCGTGGCGGGGATCCTGGACGGCGCCCTCTATCTGGCCCAGGTGGGCGACAGCCGGGGCTACCTGGTGCGCGATGGCGTCGCCACCCAAGTGACGAAGGATCAATCGCTGATGCAGCGGCTGGTGGACGCCGGCGAGCTGACCGAGGAAGAGGCGGCGCAGAGCGAGCGGCGCAACATCATCCTCCAGGCGCTGGGGCCCGATCCGCGAATCCGGGTAGAGTTGACCTGGCAGGAGCTCCGGCGCGGTGACACCCTGGTCATCTGCAGCGACGGTCTATCGGGACAGCTCAAGCGCGAGGAAATCGCGAGGCTGGTGCAGGAGCTATCGGATCTCGACCAGCTGTGCGACCGGCTGGTAGCGCTCGCCAACGAGCGCGGCGGTCCGGACAACATTACCGTCGTGGCCGCGCGATTCGAGGGCGAGGGCCTGCCCCGGACGGGCTCAGCCGGCGAGGTCGGATACCACGTCTTCCCGGAGGAGCCGGCCGATGCAGGAGCCGAACCGCCAGCTCCGGAACCGCCGGCCGCGCCGCCACCTCCCGCTCCTCCGAGTGAACCACCGCCTCCGTCGACTCGCCGGGGGGGATCGCCGAAGGTCGTCGCGGCGGTGACGGTAGGGGCGCTTGTCGTACTCGCGATCATCTACTTCCTGTTGCGCCGGTAGGATCGCGCCCGGCTCCGCGGCCCGCGCGCTGCGAACCGCGGGCGATGGGTGGCGCGACCTACCTGCTCAGCAGCACCCAGCCGATCCCCAGCATCCCACCCAGGATCACGATCACCCACCCGAGCCACCGCCGCGCGTCGGCTGCGAGGTCGTCGAGCGGGGCCAGGCCGACCCGCGACCGCACCGGCCCCCACGCCCCCCCCGGCCTAACCCGGGCATAGAAGCGATCGAGCACGGCCGGTGCTTCCGGCGGGGTGAGGAGCATCACCGGCAGCCACACCGCGAGGGACCCGAACCCGGTGAGGAGAAGCCGCTGGCCGAAGGTGAGGCCTGCCAGCGCCGGCAGGAAAGTCGCCAGGGCCAGCAGCAGCCCTGCGCCCATCGCGGCGATTTCGGCCCAGGCGTTCACCCGCCACCAGAACCAGCGCAACAAGAGCACCAGTCCCGGTCCATTGCCGATCAGAATGAGGAAGCGAAAGACCGTCCCGACATTCTGCATGAAGAAGGACACCGTCGCGGCGAGGAGGGTCAGCCCGATCGTGGCCCAGCGCGCCGCGCGCAGGAGAGTCCGGGGATCCGATTCTACGTGGAAGCGGGCGTACAGGTCGTGCACCAGGTAGCTCGCCCCCCAGTTGACCTGGGTCGAGACCGTGGACATGAATGCCGCCAGCAGGCTGGCGAACACGAGGCCGAGCAGCCCGGCCGGGAGATAGCGCAGCATGAGCAGCGGATAGGCCAGCTCGGGATCGGACAGCCCGGGCAACACCAGCAGCGCCACGAGACCGACCAGCACCCAGGGCCAGGTGCGCACCAGGTAGTTCAGAACGTTGAAGCCGTGCGCCGCCTTGCGGGCCTCCCGCTCATTTGCGGTGGCCGAGAGCCGTTGCACCAACATCCCGCCGCCGTCGCTGTTCCGGAAGGCCCACCACTGGATCCCGATGTACCCGAGAAAAGTCGAGAGCGGCACCAGCGCATCGGGCCCGAGCGGCACCAGGGCCAGGCGGTTCCCCTGTCCCGCCGCCCGGAGTTGAGCGACCATCTCGGAAAGGCCCCCGACGTCCTGGAGCGCATACCCCATGACGATGACTGCCCCGGCAAGGGCCAGAACGTACTGGAAGAAGTCGGTGGCCACGACTCCCCACAGTCCCGTGGCGGCGGTATACACCAAGACCACCAGGACGATCGGCAGGAGGGCCCAGAGCCGGGGGTCCCCCGGGAGATCCGGCAGTCCCTCCAGCAGGCCCAGGCCGATCACCACCTTGCGCATCGCGAGCATGCCGTACCCGATGCCGATGCAGTTGAGCGGAACCGCAAAAAGAAAGGCCCGCACGGTCCGAAGCGCGGCGGCGGGCCGGCCTCCGTACCGCAGTTCGGTCAGCTCCATATCGGTGACGATGCCGGCCCGGCGCCAGAGCTTGGCCAGCACCACTGCGAGCAAAACGTGGGCGAAGGCGAAGCTCCACCACTCCCAGTTCCCTGCCACACCCGCCTGGGCCACCCGGCCGGCAACATAGAGCGGGGTATCCACGTTAAAGGTCGTGGCCGCCATGGACGTGGCTGCGAGCCACCAGGGAATCGCCCGCCCGCCCACGAAGAATTCGGCCAGGCTCCGGGCGCCCCGCCGAGCCACCAACAGGCCGAGCCCGAGGCTCCCGGCGAGGTACAGCGCGACGACCAGCCAGTCGAGCCGGGTCATCCGAACCGCTCCGCCCCGGCGAGCCAGCGCGCCACGGCCTCCTGCATCAGGTGCTGCCGATGCCAGGCGAGCAGAACCGGGGCGTCGCCCGGAATCGCGGCGAGCTGGCGCGGGTGAGCGAACAACACCACCAGCGCAGCCCGCGGCGCCTCCCGGGCCAGCATTCCCCGGCTGGCAGGGCCGAATCCGGCCCAGCCCTTGTAGCCGCGCGGCTCGGTGAACGCGAGCACGATCCGGCTGCCTCCCTGGCCCAGCGGCACGTTACGAGCGGCCAGGGCATCGTGAACCCAGGAGTTGGGCGAAGCGGGCCAGGGGCCACCCTGGTCGTCGTCCACGATCACGAGCTCGAGCGGGACTTGGAGCCGCGGCGTTGTACCGCGCAGCAGCGGTGCCACAAGGAGCCAATCCGCCACCGCCGTCGCGGACCCCGCGGGGGGCGGGCGCTCGATGGGCTCCGCAGCCGCGACGTTGAGCAACGCCGCATCATAGCGTTCGAGCGCCACCTCGATCCGGGCCGCCAGAACGGGGTCACTCCGGGCCTCGCGAGCGATCGCCGCCGCCACCTCGCTCGGTGCTTCCGGGTAAAGGAGGAGATCAACGCCGGCCCGGAGCGCCCGCACCGCGGCAGCCTCCGGCGACCTCCCAGCTAGGGCACCCGCCATTATCAGGGCATCCGAAACGACCAGCCCGTCGAAGCCCAGCTCCCGGCGGAGCAGCTCGAGGATCGGCGCTGAGAACGTCGCCGGGGCTCCAGTTGGGTCGAGGGTGGGATACGCGACGTGGGCCGTCATGACCGATCCGACCCCGGCCCCAACCGCCGCCGCGAACGGCTCGAGATCGGCGCGGCGCAAGAGCTCGGCCTCGGCCCTGACAATGGGGAGCTCGAGATGAGAATCGGTGCGGGTACGCCCATGCCCCGGATAATGCTTGGCGCAGGCGAGCGCCCCGGCGGCCTCGCACCCGACGATCCAGGCAGCGGCGGCGGCCCCGGCGGCAACGGGATCCTCGGCGAAAGCCCGGGTTTGGACGATCGGGTTTTCCGGCTCGACGTCGAGATCGCAGACCGGCGCCAGCACCCAGTTGATTCCGACCGAGAGCGCTTCGACCGCGGTCAGAATCCCCGCCCCTCTCAAGACCGCCGGATCGCCCAGCGAAGCCAGCGCGCGAGGTGGCGGCAGCTCATCGAGGCCCTGGACCTGCTGACCGGGTCCGCGCTCCAGATCAGCCGCGAACAAGAGCGGCCGGCCCGCGTCCCGTCGAAGCCGGCCGGTGAGCTCCGCGACCGCGTCGGCGGTCCCGCCGAACAGAATGAATCCTCCGGCACCGAACTCCAGCGCCCCGGTGATCGCCTCGGCTTCGTGAGTGAACCCGGTGTCCTCGCGCCAGCGAAGCGCGGGGAACACCAGGCGCCCGGAAGTCATGCGGGAGTGACCATGCCAAGCACCCGGCGGCCCCGGGCGCCGGTCGCAGCCGGCAGGTTTCCGGGTTGGCCGTGAATGGTGAGATAGCCGAGGAGGGCGAACGCCACTGCCTCTTTCGCCTCGCCCGCAAAGAAGAGCTCGTCGAAGGATCGGAGCACCCGGCCCTCCGTGGCGAGCCGTTCGCGGAGGGAAGTCCACAGCACCGGATGGCGGCAGCCTCCTCCCGAGGCGACGACTTCGACGCCCGGCGGGGTCCATTCCCTCACGGCGGCCGCGATACTCCTCACCGTGAGCTCGACCCCGGTCGCGATGGCGTGGGTACCGAGCCGGGCGTAGAGCCGGCCGGCGTAGGCGCTTCCGAACCGTTCCCGGCCGGTGCTCTTGGGCGGCGACTCGCCGAAGTAGGGATCGCCAAGCAGTTCCGCCAGGGTCACTTCGTCGGCGCGGCCGCGGGAGGCGAGGTTGCCATCCAGATCACACGACAGGGCCGGATCGGCCAGTCGCGCCATGGCATCAATCACCGCCACCCCGGGCCCGGTATCAAAGGCAAACGCGCCCTCCTCGCTGGCGCGTCGCGGCACATAGGTGAGATTGGCCATCCCGCCGATGTTGAGCAGGATCCGGGGATGATCCGCGGCGCCAAAGAGGAGTACGTCCGCCACCGGAACAAGCGGGGCACCCTCCCCGCCCGCCGCCAGATCGCGACCCCGGAATCCCGAGACGACCCGGACCCCGAAGCGTTCGGCCAGGGCGGCGGGCTCCCCCAGCTGGAAGGTGACGAGGGGCGGCTCATGCCACACCGTCTGGCCATGGAAGGCGATGAAGTCGAGCTCACTCGCCGCGACCCCTGATCGAGCCAGCACCTCCTCCACCGCCTCGCCAGCCCATTGTCCCAGCCGGGCATGGAGGTGGGCCAGCCGGCGGGCCCCGCCGACCTGACGCTCGATCGCTTCCTCCAGCTCACGGCGCTCCTCCGGGTGATACGGACGATGCGCAAACCCGAGCAGCTCGGCCTGGGTGGGACCCCGGAACCGCACCAGCGCCGCATCCATACCGTCGAGCGAGGTGCCCGACATGAGGCCGATGCCGAGGCCGGGCCGAACACGGCGGTCGGGCGGTCGGGCGCTCGGGCTGCCGGTCATTCGGGCTCGACGGGCGGTGGATCTCCGAGAATCGGGCGGAGATGGTTGTCGTGCTCGCGGAGCAGGGCCTCGGCCTCGGCGCGCTGGCACTTGCGCCGCACCATCACAATGGCGGTGCGAACGCTGCCCCCGGCGGTCTCGATGGCGGTGCGGGCCGCCGCTCGATCAGCGGCCGTCACCGCCATCACGATCCGCTCGCCCCGATCCACCAGCTTCTGGTTCCAGGCCTGGAGGTCCACCATGAGGTTGCCGTAGGTCTTGCCGAGCCGCACGAGCGCCCCGGTCGTGAGCGTGTTGAGAACCAACTTGGTGGCGGTACCCGCCTTCATCCGGGTCGATCCGGTCACAGCTTCCGGGCCGGTGAGGACGGCAATGGTGACATCGCAGGTGCCCCGCATTTCGGCGGGGAGCTCGACGCAGGTGAGCAGCACAGTGCGGGCGCCAAGGGCGCGAGCCCGAAGCAGGGCAGCTCGCACGAACGGAGTCGTGCCGCTCGACGCGATGCCGACCACGGTGTCGTTCGAGCCCACGTGGTGGGTATCCATGGTGGCCGCGCCGGCATCCGAGTCGTCTTCAGTGCCCTCCACCGACTTGACCAGGGCGGCCTGGCCGCCCGCGATGATGCCCACCACGAGCTCGGGCGGGGTTCCGAAGGTGGGGGGGCACTCGGCGGCGTCGAGCACCCCGAGCCGGCCACTGGTCCCGGCTCCGACATAGAGCAGCCGCCCGCCGGCGCGGAAGGAGGCCTCGACGAGCTCCATGGCGCCGGCAATCTCCAGCCGGGCGCGCGCCACGGCGCCTGGCACGCCAGCATCCTCTGCAGCGATGAGGTCCACGATCTCGAGCGGGCTCGCCCGGTCGATCTCGGCCGTGTGAGGATTGCGGCGTTCGGTGAGACGGAGGGGGGACGAGGAGGGATCTCCGCTAGGGGACGGGGGGAGCGAGGCCATAGGTTTCGGGTAAATTACGATGATGATGAATCCCCGTCGACTCCGATTCTGCTGCGCGGCTGTTGCCGGACTCACGGCAGCGGCACCCCTCCAGGCCCAACCGCCGGCCAGTCGCATCGATCCCGGCTGGTCGCAGGCCGGAAAAGCCAGGGTCGTCGAGGCCCCCCGGGCGATGGTCGTCTCGGGAAGCCCGATCGCCAGTGAGGTGGGCCGCAGCATCCTGCAGCGAGGCGGCAACGCGGTGGATGCCGCGGTGGCGGTGGGCTTCGCGCTCGCCGTGGTCCATCCCGAGGCCGGCAACATCGGGGGAGGCGGCTTCATGGTCATCCGAACCGCCCAGGGCCAAGTCCAGACGCTGGACTACCGGGAAACGGCGCCGGGCCGGGCAACCCGCGATATGTACGTCAACCGGCGGGGGAATCCCACAGAGCTCAGTATTACCGGCGCGCTTTCGGCCGGAGTTCCCGGATCCGTGGCAGGGATGCTCGAGGCCCATCGCCGCTACGGCAAGCTGCCGCTCCGGGTGGTGGTCGCGCCGGCCATCGCCCTGGCCCGCGAGGGCTTCGCGGTGGATTCGGTCCGCAGTAACTCGATCGACTCGGACCGGCATCGGCTCTATCTCTTTGCCGCCTCCCGGGCTCAGTTCCTGCCGGAGGGGCGGGCCCCTGCACCGGGCAGCCGGCTGCGGCAACCCGACCTGGCCCGCACCCTTACCGCAATTCAGAACCGGGGCGCCGCCGGGTTCTATCGGGGGTGGGTGGCCAACCTCATCATCGCGGAAATGCGGCGGAGCGGGGGCCTCATAACCCGTGCTGACCTGGCCGGCTACCGTCCCGTGTGGCGCGAGCCGATCACCATCCGGTACCGGGGGCACACGATCTATTCCATGCCGCCGGCGAGCTCGGGCGGGGTCACCATGGCCGGCATTCTCAATATCATGGAGGGATTCGGCCCACTTCCAGCGTTTGGTTCCGCCGCCCTGGTGCACCGGGAATCCGAGGCCATGCGCCGTGCGTTCATGGATCGGAACCGGTTCCTGGGTGATCCGGCATTCGTGCAGGCGCCGGTCGAAAGGCTGGTGTCGAAGGAGCACGCCGAGAGCCTGCGGCAGCAGATCGACCTCCAACGCGCCACCCCGACTCCCAAGTTCGATGGGGCCGGAACGCAAGGATCATCGACGACCCACTACTCAGTCGTCGACGCCGAGGGGAATGCGGTGAGCTGCACCACGACCCTGAACAACAGCTACGGCTCGGCGGTGACGGTCACCGGGGCCGGCTTTCTGCTCAATGACGAGATGGACGACTTCGCCACCGCGCCCGGCAAGCCGAATATGTACGGGCTGGTGCAGGGCGAAGCCAATGCGATCCTGCCGGGCAAGCGGATGCTCTCGGCCATGGCCCCCAGCATCGTGCTCGATCCGGACGGGAAGCTCTTCATGATCGTGGGCACCCCGGGCGGGCCTCGTATCATCACCATGGTCTATCACATCATTTCCAACGTGATCGACCACGGCATGTCGCTTGCCGAGGCGGTCACCGCCCCGCGGCATCACCACCAGGCGCTCCCGGATACGATTCGGGTGGAGCGGGGAGGGTTCCCTCCTGCGCTGCTCGATACCCTGCGCACCATGGGCCATGCCGTGGTCGAAGGGACGCCCTGGGGAGACGTGGAAGCCATCATCCGCGTTCCCCAGGGCTGGCAAGGCGTGAGCGACCCCCGCCGGGGCGGGGGTGGATCGGGATACTAGTCCGCGATAAGCGGTGATCGCAGCGAGATCCGGATCACCCCGCCCACCGGAATCACCTCGTCCCGATCCGCCGTCTCCACCGCTACCGCAGCTCCGGCGGCCGCGCCCGTCACCGCGCCCGCCGCGGCACCGGCGCCGCCCCCAATCACCTTCCCGATGATGGCGCCCGCAGCGGCCCCGGCCCCGACCTTGGCTGCTTCCCGAGTGCCGACCCCGCGCCCCTTGAGCGAGTGCTCGACGTAGGTCACCTCCGCATCGAGCGGCTGGGATTGCCCGTTGATCGTCACGCTGGTGGCACGGAGGAGCAGGGTTCCTTCCTTGGCTCCCTTGTTGGGGGCCGGCTTGAGGTCCACAATCGTCATGGTGAGCTCGGATCCGGCCGGAATGACTACTCGTCCATCCGCAGCCGTAATGGCCTCGCCGATTCGGGCGGTGAACATTTCGCCCGGCTTATTGACCCGTGAGGTGATCTCGCGAGTCGCCCTCGCCTCGATCGCGGTGCCCGCGTCCAGCCGCGCGGCCGGTCGCGGAGCGGGGGCGGGGGTGGGGGCGGGGGCGGGGGCAGGTAGCGGAG
>DATECI010000084.1:0-2117 GCA_035286985.1 Gemmatimonadales bacterium | reverse complement strand
CGGGCCGAGCTGGTGGACCAGCTCCTCGAGGGGAAAGCCAAGTATTCCAGCATCTTCAATTATCCCACCCTCACCTGGGCCGACATGGGCGCGATCGGCTGGCTGGTGGACGGCGCGGCGATCGTGAACCAGACCATGCTCGCCCGCGCCTCCTACGGTCCCTACGCGCGGGCGATGGTGCGGATCTGCAAGGAAGAAAACTTCCACAAGCGGCAGGGTTACGAGATCCTGGCCACGCTCTCGGCCGGCACTCCGGCCCAGAAAGCGATGGCCCAGGACGCGGTGAACCGCTGGTGGTGGCCTTCCCTCATGATGTTCGGGCCGAGCGACCAGGACAGCCCCAACAGCGCGGAGCTGCTCCGCTGGCGCGTCAAGCAGAAGGGGAATGACGAGCTCCGCCAGCGATTCGTCAATCTGACCGTACCGCAGGCGGAGGCGATCGGGCTCACGCTCCCCGATCCCGATCTCAGGTACAACCCGGCGAGCGGCGACTGGGAGTTCGGCCCGATCAACTGGGACGAGTTCTACCAGGTCATCGGCGGCAACGGCCCCTGCAACCGGGAGCGACTCGCAGCGCGGCGGAACGCGCACCAGGAAGGGCGCTGGGTTCGGGAGGCGGCGGCAGCCTACGCGCGGAAGCATGCGGCGCAGGGAGCGGCGGCATGACCACGGTCAACGGTCAACGGTCAACGGTCAACGGGACCTGCATGAGCGGCGGATTTCCGCCTGTCGGGCAGTTCCCGTTGACTGTTGACCGTTCACCGTTGACGCTTCTTCCCCCGTCCCGATGACCGCCCCGCCCCCCGACCAGTGGCCGCTCTGGGAGGTCTTTACCCAGGCCAAAGACGGCGCCCCTCACGAGCATGCCGGAAGCGTGCACGCGCCCGATGCCGAGCTGGCGCTGCAGAATGCCCGCGACACGTATGCCCGCCGCGGCGAAGCGGTGAGCATCTGGGTGGTGCCCAGCGCGGCGATCACGGCTTCGAGTCCGGAGGATGCGGGACCGTTCTTCGATCCGGGCAACGACAAGCCCTACCGGCATCCGCAATTCTATAAGGTGCCGCGGGGGACCAAAGAGTTGTGACGCCCCCGCTTTTCGAGTACCTGCTTCGGCTCGGCGATGACCGGCTGGTGCTGGGCCACCGGCTGTCCGAATGGTGTGGCCACGGGCCGATCCTCGAGGAGGATATCGCGATTGCCAACATCGCGCTCGATCTGATCGGGCAGGCAACGCTGTTCCTCAAGCTGGCCGGTGAGGTCGAGGGCCAGGGGCGGGACGCGGATGGGCTGGCCTACTGGCGGGACGAGCCCGAGTTCCGGAACCTGGAGCTCTGCGAGCTTCCCCGGGGCGACTTCGGGTTCACCGTGGCGCGGCAGTTCTTCTTCGATGCCTGGAGCTTGCACCTGCTCGAAGCCCTGGCTCACTCCTCGAATCGCGAGCTGGCCGCGATCGCCGCGAAGGCGCACAAGGAGACCCGCTACCATCTCCGCCACAGCAGCGAGTGGATGGTCCGGCTGGGCGATGGAACCGAAGCAAGCCACGGCCGAATGCAGGCGGCGCTGGATGAGCTGTGGCCGTGGACCGGAGGGTTCAGTTATCAGGACGCGGTGGATCGAACCCTCCACCCCGATGGGGTAGTGCCCGACCTCGATGCGCTGATGGCCCCTTGGGGGGTGATGACGAGAGACGTGATCACCCGCGCGACGCTCGTCATTCCGGAGGGCCCGATGCGCATGGCCGGGGGGCGGTTCGGCCGGCATACCGAGCATCTGGGCCACCTGCTGGCGGAGATGCAGATCGTGGCCCGGTCCCATCCGGGGGCACGATGGTAGAGAAGCGTGAACCGTCAACAGTGAACGGTGAACGGGAACTGCCCGAGCAGGCCGTCTCCCGAGCGCGCGCAGCGCTCGAGACCGTCATGGACCCCGAGGTGCCGGTGCTCTCGATTGTGGAGCTGGGGATCGTGCGGGAGGTGGGGGTCGAGCCCGACACCGGCGCGGTCACCGTGATGATTACTCCCACCTACAGCGGCTGCCCGGCGATGCCGGTGATCGAGGAAGAGATCGCCGCCGCTCTCAAGCGCGCCGGCTTCGCCGGGGTGCGGATCGAGACCGTG
>DATECI010000083.1:0-2714 GCA_035286985.1 Gemmatimonadales bacterium | reverse complement strand
CGGGACGCCGATGCGGAGACGCTGGCCGTGGTCGCCGGGGAGGTTAGGGTCTTTCCAATCCGGAGGGAGCAGCTGGACGAGGAATTTCCTCTGGTGGACGCGCTGATTGGGGCGGGGCTCGCATCGTCCAAAGCCGACGCGCGGCGAGGGATTCAGGCGGGCGGGTACACGGTGAACGGCGAGCGGGTGAACGGAGAAGGACCGCTCTCACCGAACCACCTCCTGGCGGGGCGGTACATCGTGTTGCAGAAGGGGAAGAAGCACTTCGCGGTGGTGGAGGTGAGGTAGGGCGGCCGGGCGGCCCTAACAGCGGTCCAGCACCTCCGTCACCCGGATCATTTCCTCGGCCGTGTTGTAGCAGTGGGGCGAGAACCGGAGGGCGCCTTCCCGGATCGAGGCGGTGATTCCCGCCTGCTGGAGCGCCGGCAGTACCCCCGGAAGGTCCTCGCTGGCAAGGCAGATCATCCCCGACCCGCGCTCTCCCTCGGGCGAGACGAGGCGCACTCCCTTCCGGCGGGCCCATTCGATAACGGGTTTCCCGATCTCGGCCTGGTGGGCCTGGATTCGGGCGATGCCAAGCTCCTCGAGCAGGTCGAGCGAATGGGACATGCCGAGGAGATCCTGGAACGGAAGGGTCACCAGCTCGTAGCGCCGGGCGTCGTTACGGAGCGGACCGCTGTAGTCGCACAGGGTGGTGAAGTTGTCGGTGCCCTGGAACGCGCTCCACCCCGCGAGGGGTGAGACCAGCTCGCCGATCAGCTCCCGCCGGACGTAGAGAAACCCCGATCCCCAGGGCGAGAGGAGCCATTTCTGGGCCCCGCAGGCCAGGATATCCACGGGGGTCCGCCGCACGTCGAATGGGACCTGGCCCAGGGCCTGGATGGCATCCACCACGAGCCAGGTCCTGCTGGCGCGGGCCACCTGGCCGAGCCGCTCCAGATTCACCCGATACCCGGTGTGGAACTGGACGTGGGACACGGCGAGGGCCCGGACCTCCCGATCCTGCATCCGCTCCGCCATCCGCTCCTCGTCGGGCCAGCCATCGCGGGTTAGGGGAAGCAGCTCCATCCGGACGCCGTGGCTGCCGAGGTGTTTCCAGGGAAAGACATTGGCGGGGAACTCACCGTCGCTCACCAGGACCACATCGCCGCGACGGAAGGGGAGCATCCGGGCGGCGAGGTTCAACCCGAAGCTGGTATTGGTGGCGAGCGCGATCTCGGCCAGGTCGGCGTTGAGGAGGCGAGCCGCGCGATCCCGCGCTCCCGCCAGAATGGCCTGCAGCTCCTCATCGGGGAGCCGGAACGGGGTGGCGCGCCGCTCATTGAACCTGGCCAGGATCTGCCGGGCCCGCTCCGGAATCGGTCCGGTGGAGGCGTGGTTCAGGTAGATGTGGGATGCGGCCCAGGGGAACTCCGCGTTCCGGAGGGCCTCGACGTCGTAGGTCGGGCGGTCGGGCGGTCGGACGGTCGGACCGGGCGGGCGGTTCGGAGGCTCCGGGGCGGGGTGCACCTGGGTAATATCTCTTGATGGAATCTTCCCCTCAATTCACCCTGGTGCTCGGCGGGGGTGGCCTCAAGGGCCTGGCGCACATCGGGGTGCTCCGGGCCCTGGAAGAGCGAGGCCTGGTCCCCGCCGGCGTGGTCGGGTGCAGCATGGGCTCGCTCATCGCCGCGGCCTGGGCCTGTGGGCTTCCGCTCCCCGACGTGGAGGACCGGGCCCTGGCTCTGGTCCGGAAGGACGTATTCCGGATTGCCCACCTCGACATGGCGGTCAAGCGGATGCTGGCGCCTGCAATCTACCGGGGCGAGCCACTCTACGAGCTCATCCAGGGGGTAGTCGGAGACGTGGTGTTCAGCGACCTCAAGCGGCGGCTGGTCGTCAATACCGTCGACCTCAACACCGGCCAGCAGGTGCTCTGGGGTCTTCCCGGCCTCGACCATGCTCCGGTGGCCGACGCCGTTTTCGCATCCTGCGCGCTGCCCGGCATTCTGCCACCACGGGTGGTGGCGGGCCGGGTGTGCGTGGATGGGGCGATCGTCGAGAATCTCCCGGTCCGGGCCGCCCTCACGCTCTCGCGGAATCCGATCGTGGCCATCGACATCGGCGGCACCCGGGTGGAGCGCCAGGCGGTGGAGCGGAAGGGGTTCGTGACGGTATACAGCCGGGGGCTCGAGATCGTGATGCAAACCCTCGCTTCGGCACATCTCCGGGACTGGACCATCCCGCCGGTGATCCTGGTGCGGCCGCAGGTGGCGCGGGTTTCCATGTTCGCTTTTCACCGGACTCCGTTTCTGCTGGCGGAGGGGTATCGCGCGCTCAACGAGACGCTGGACCAGGTGCCGCGGGAATTCGGGAAGCTCGCGCCGGGGGTGCATCCCCAGCGCGAGGTGATCGTGCGGGTGATTCGGGAGCGGTGCATCAGCTGCGGGGCGTGCGCGGCCCGGGCGCCTCAGATCTTCACGATGGGAGCCGACGGCATTGCCGAGGTGAGGAGCGCGCGGGAGTGGTGGTCGCCGGTCGGGGATACGCTGTTGGCGGTTTGTCCGACGCATGCCATCGTAGCAGAAACTGCAGTGAAGCGTGAACAGTGAACAGTGAACAGTGAACAGTGAACAGGTCTAGTGGAGTTGGCCTGCGGTGATGCCGCTCAGGAGCTGCTTCATGCGGTGCATGTAGGTATGGCGGGAGAGCACTTCCTTGCGGGCAGCGAAACC
>DATECI010000082.1:0-5055 GCA_035286985.1 Gemmatimonadales bacterium | reverse complement strand
GGCCCTCACCGCGGCGAATGCCAAGTGTTTTCTGGGCGGCGACGCGAATCTGACCAACGGGTTCGTGGCCTCGAACGGCGACGGCTCGTGGACGGCCTGGACTGGCCCGGTGGACGCCCGGCTCCTCGCCCTGAAGGGAGCCGAAGCGACGTACTTCCACCCGATTACGAGACCGCTGAACCCCAACTTCAAGGGCGTGATTTACGTGAACGGAAAGGTCGGGATCAGCGGCACGGTGCGGGGTCGGGTGACCCTGGCCTCGCCCACCGATATCATCATCCTGGACAACATCAAACAGTCCATTGACCCCGCGCTCGGAATCTGCGACGACATCCTGGGCCTGTTCGCCGGGCAAGACGTCATCGTGGCCGACAACACCCTGAACGCCCCGGTAAACGTCACCGGGAGCACCTGGAAGACGATGCGCCCGGTCGGGAATCAGGACGACTACGTTCACGCGGTCGTCCTCGCGCTCGACAATTTCACGGTGAACAACTACGCCACCGGCCCGACCAACCGCGAGTCGTGCGACGGAACCACCTGGGGCCGGGGTTGCCTGCGGCTCACCGGAGGCCTGATCCAGCGGCAGCGGGGCGCGGTGGGAACCACGGCAGGCACCGGAAACCTCAAGCGGTATTCCTATAATACCTGCGGCAGCACGGACCCGCCCCCCTACTTCCCAACCACCGGGTATTTCTCCCGGAACCGGTTCTACGAGATCAATCCGATCGGGTTCAACGTCGCGACGTGGTTTGCGACGTACCAACAGTGAACGGGAAAACCCTGGTATGTAGAGCTCGTCGTGCAGGGCACTTCCCGTTCACCGTTCACCGTTCACTGTTCACGCAGTTACCTCGATAATCTGGTCCCGCCGGGTACCGACGCTGACATAGCGAATCGGTACCCCGGCGAGTTCCTCCAACCGATCGAGGTAGGCGCGGGCCCGGCTGGGAAGGTCGGCCAGGGTGCGCGCCGCCCGGGTCGAGGCACTCCAGCCCAGCATCGTTTCATAGACCGGGCGCACCCGCTCGAGCAGCGCCGCGGCGGCGGGCATTTCCTCGAGCGGTTCCCCATCCAGCTCATAGCCGGTGGCGATAGGAATCCGCTCGAATCCGTCGAGCACATCGAGCTTGGTGACCGCGAGGGCGGTGAGACCGTTCACCCGCGCCGCATACCGCACCACCGCGGCATCGAACCAGCCGCAGCGACGGGGCCGGCCGGTCACCGCGCCAAATTCCCCGCCGGTCTTTCGGAGTCGCTCCTCGGCCTCGGCTTCGGCGGTGGTCGGGAGGGGACCATTCCCCACCCGGGTCGTATAGGCCTTCATCACGCCGAGGACTCCCTGAATCACGGTTGGACCGATCCCCACGCCGGGAGCGGCGCCACCGGCCGTGGTGCTCGATGAAGTCACAAAGGGATAGGTCCCGTGATCTACATCGAGCAGGGCTCCCTGAGCGCCTTCGAGTAGTACTTTCTGCCCGTCCCGAAGTGCCCGATGGAGCAGGGCGCCGGTGTCGGCCGCCAACTCGAGGAGCCGGGGGGTGACCTGATCGAGCAGGGTGCGGTGATCCTCCAGGGAAGCTCGCTCCGCCATTCCCGCCAGCTGAAGCAACCGATTGGCCCGCTCGACCCCCTCTTGGACCAGCCGCCACGCCTCCGCCGGATCGCGGAGGTCGCCGACCCGGACACCCCGGCGGCCGTACTTATCCTCGTAGGCCGGACCGATGCCTCGTCCCGTGGTCCCGATCTGCTGCCGGCGCTCCCCCGCCACATCCAGCAGCTTGTGATAAGGGAGCACCAGATGGGCTCGATCCGAAACCAGCAGCCGCCCCGCGATGAGCACCGAACGGCTGCGGAGCGCGTCGATCTCCTCGAGCAGGGCAACCGGGTCCACCACGACCCCATTGCCAAGGACGCAGATCACGTTCGGGTTGAGGATCCCGGAAGGGATGAGCCGGAGAATGAACTGCGATTCCCCCACCACCACGGTGTGACCGGCGTTGGCTCCACCCTGGTAGCGGGCCACGATGTCGGCCTGCTCGGCGAGGACGTCCACGATCTTGCCCTTGCCTTCGTCGCCCCATTGCGCCCCGACCACGACCAGGCAGGACAGATCGGGGCCGAACACTATTCGTCTGATCCTTTCCCGCTTCTTCCCTTCCGCTCGGGACCGGCGGCTCCCAGGGCCTTGGCGGTCTCGGGCGCGATCACCCCATCGGCGGCCAACTCCTCCACGTGCTGCTGGAACGTCTGCATGCCGGACTTGCCGTACTCCTGGGCCATAAGCCCCTTGAGCTCCATGAGGCGAGCCGGATCCCGGAGACATTCGCGGATAGCGGGCGTCGCAATCAGAATCTCGACCGCGGGGACCCGGCCGCCATCGGCCCGAGGGAGCAGCTGCTGGGCCACAATGGCACGGAGCGCCTCCGAGAACCGGAACCGGCCGATCTCCCGCTCGTCCGCCGGCATCATCGAGTACACCAGGCTCACGGTACTGGTGACATCGGGAGCGGGCACCGCGGTCAGCACCAGGCGGCCGGTCTCGGCCGCCTTGACCGCGTAATCCATGGTTTCCTGGTCGCGGAGCTCCCCTACCACGATCACGTCGGGATCTTCGCGCAGGGCGGCCCGGAGCCCCGTCCCGACCGAATCGGTGTCCACGCCCACCTCGCGCTGGGTCATCGAGCAGGAGAGATCCCGGTGCAGGAATTCGATCGGGTTCTCGATCGTCACCACGTGGCGGTGCTGGCCCTGGTTCATGTGGTGCAGCATGGCCGCGATGGTGGAGCTCTTGCCGCTCCCGGTCACCCCGCTGATCAGGATGAGCCCCGAGGTGTGCTCGGTGAGCTTGGCCAGGGTTATTGGAAGGGCGAGCTGTTCCAGGTTCGGCACCGCGAAGGGAATGACCCGCATCACGATCATGAACGAGGAGCGTTGGCGGAGCACGTTGACCCGGAAGCGTCCCACCCCGGGCATGCCCCAGGAGCAGTCGTAGTCCTTGAGGGTATCGAGCCGGGCCCGATCCTCGTCGGTGGTCATCAGCTTGAGGGCGATGGCCCGGGTCTGCTCGGGGGAGAGCCGCTGCTTGGTGAGCGGCACCAGCTTGCCGTCGATCCGGGCCCGGAAGAGATCGCCCGCCTTGATGTGAATGTCGGAGGCGCCCCGCTCGACCGCGGCCTTGATGATCCGTTCCAGGGGAAGACTCGCCATCAGGCTGCCCCGTAGAAACCCATGAGCCGCCGGGCCCCCCGCAGCGTGCTCGCGGCGATGGCCCGGGCCCGCTCGGCACCACGGGTTAGGATTGCGTCCATGGCGGCGGGATCCCGCTTCAGGGCTTCGGCCTTGAGCCGGATCGGGGCCAGGGTTTCGATCATGGCGTCGGCGAGGCGGCGCTTGCAGTCGAGGCAACCCCAGCCCGCCGTGCGGCACTTCTCGGCCACCTCGACCACGGTCTCGGGCGACGAGAAATGCTGGTGCAGCGCGTAGAGGTTGCAGATCTCGGGCGTGCCCGGATCCCTTCGGGTGACCCGGGCGGGGTCGGTCGCGGCGGGGCGGAGTTTTTCCCAGATCTCCTCGGGGGATTCGAGCAGGCCGATGGTGTTGCCGAGACTCTTGGACATCTTGGTCTGGCCGTCGAGTCCCTTGATCCGCTTGGCTGCGGAAAGCAGGGGCTGAGGTTCCGGGAAGTACGGCTCGATTGGGGAGTAGGCCGCGTTCCAGCGCCGGGCGATCTCCCGGGACAGCTCGAGATGCTGGAGCTGGTCCTCTCCCACCGGAACCTTGGCCGCCCGGTAGAGCAGAATGTCGGCGGTCTGGAGCACGGGGTAACAGAGCAGCCCGGCCGGAATGCTCTCGAGTTTCTCGCTCTTATCTTTGAACTGGGTCATCCGCTCCAGCTCGCCGAGCGGCGCGACGGTCGTCAAGAGCCAATTGAGCTCGGCGTGCTCGGGAACGGCCGACTGAACGAAGAGGATGGCCCGGTCGGGATCGATCCCGGCCGCCACCAGGCCGATCGCCATGTCGCGGGTTCGCGCAGCGAGGGCCGGGACCTCATACGGAACGGTGACCGCGTGGAGATCGACAATGCAATACACGCAGTCGAACCGGTCCTGGAGCGCGACCCAGTTGCGGACCGCGCCGAGCCAGTTCCCGATGTGCAGATCGCCGGTGGGTTGAATACCGGAGAAAATCCGGTCCATTCGGCAAGCTACCTAGCTCATGATTCGCGGGCAAGATGAATGATTCCTTGGACTTACTCGATTTGGCGGCGCGGGCTGCTGAAGCCGCTGGCAAGTATATAAGGTCGGTAGGCCGGTATGAGGGGTCCGTAGGGGTGACCGCGAATCCTCCCCACGTACCGACCTACCCCCTTACCGACAAGGGCCACCACGACTGGGCCACCGAGGTGGACTATCACGCCGAATCGCTCATCGGGGAGATCCTCCGCGCCGGCGCGCCGGGATCGCGGATCGTGGGAGAGGAATCGAGTCCGGAGCTTCAGCAGGAGGGGCTGGTCTGGATCGTGGACCCGCTCGACGGCACCACCAACTTTCTCCATGGATATCCTCAGTATGCCATCTCGATCGCGGCCGCGAAAGACGGGGTGCTCGAGGCCGGGGTCGTGCTGGACATAACCCGCGAATGCTGTTACGGGGCCATGCGCGGGCGGGGCGCCTGGTGCGGCGGCACCCGGCTCCGGGTTTCCCGCAACGAGGACCCGGGCCGGGCGCTGCTCGGCACCGGCTTTCCGTTCAAGCACCTCGATATGCTGGATCGCTATCTGGAGCAGTTCCGGCGGCTCCTGCCGGCCACCAGCGGGATCCGCCGGACCGGATCGGCGGCGCTCGACCTGGCCGATGTGGCGATGGGAAGGCTGGACGGGTTCTGGGAGCTGATGCTGGCGCCGTGGGACCTTGCCGCCGGCGTGTTACTGGTGCGGGAAGCGGGTGGGGTGGTGACGGATCTGGCGGGGCGGGAGATCGGAGTCGAGCACACAGCGGTCGTGGCTGGGAATCCGGCAATCCACGCCTGGCTGCTGGAGCAACTGAGGGGTTA